>NZ_DATHKG010000098.1:0-30968 GCF_035489435.1 Flavitalea sp. | reverse complement strand
CCAGCACTTGAAGAAACCCTAACAAAGCTGATCAGGGCTCCGCAGAAGACCGGAGACAAGAACCACTCCCAGCATGAGCAAAGGTATTAACCACGGGACACAGCCGCAAAAAGGCACAATCCCGCTCCCAACGGTGCGAAGAAGCGACCAAAAACTGTCGCATAATAAACTGCACAGCCAATGTGCGCAAAGGCCGAAACTAAGGCAGTTGATTTTGTGAATCCCGTAGACTAACTTCACAATCCTGAATAAAGTGCAAATGAAAAAAGTTGTGGTGCTTGCTCTGTTGGTGATTTGCAGTTTCGCTTTTATCCGCGTTTCCGATTTAATTGATTTCGAACCTGTGCCTATTCCTCCCAGTGCTCAAAGATTGGGTGGTGATGTAAAAAAAGGATATGAATATCTTACTACCGGCGATTATGTCAAAGGTGGAATCCCTTATAGTTTCTGGCTGATGGGAATGGGCAAGGTGAAAACCAATTATCTTAATCGCACCGGCAGAAACGAAAAGCTCGCTCATGACTATACGGCCATTGAATCAAAAGGCGAAATACTGGTAGCGCCTAATTGTATGCAATGCCATGCCCAGGTATTTGAAGATTCGCTGATCATGGGGATGGGAAACACTTTTATAAACTTTGCAGAAGATGAAAAACTCAGCGAAAAAAATCTCAAAAAAGCTGAAAACATTTTAAGGCTCACTGCGCCAAAGAAATATGTAGCTGCTGAACCATTTCTTGAAGTTGCGAAAACAATCGGTCCATTTTTACATACAGCCGTGCAGGGTGTTAACCCGGCCGACAGGCTAGCAGCGGTTTTGGCCGCGCATCGTGATCCCGTCACATTCAAATGGAGCAAAGAAGCTTTACTCGAAATCCCTGATCAGGTTATCCCAACTGATGTTCCGGCCTGGTGGTTATTGAAAAAGAAAAATGCCATGTTTTACAATGGCTTTGGTCGTGGTGATTTCGGACGTTTCCTGATGGGTTCAAATCTCATGACGGTTAATGATACGGCCGAATCCAGGGAAGTGGATGCACATATGCCTGATGTGCTTGCCTATCTATACTCGCTTGAACCACCCAGCTATAAAAAACCGGTTAACAAATCACTGGCTAAAAAAGGTGAAGCGATTTTCCTGGTTAGTTGTTCAAAATGCCATGGAACCTATGGTGATTCTGTTACCTATCCAAACCTCCTTATACCCCAGGCAGCCATTCAAACTGATTCATTGCTAAATGTCAGTAATTACAGCTCTCCACAATTTATTGACTGGTTCAATAAAAGCTGGTTCACGACCGGCGATCACCCCGCCAGGCTGGAACCCTTTAATGGATACATTGCACCTCCATTGGATGGAATCTGGGCGACAGCACCTTATCTTCATAACGGATCGGTACCAACCCTTGAAGGCCTGTTAAACAGTACCAAAAGACCTCAATACTGGTCCAGGGACTTTGTAAATCCCAAATACGATTATACGACGCTTGGCTGGGTCTATAAAAGCTATGACAAACCCGGTGAACCAAATAGCTACAACACCGAAATCCCGGGTTATGGAAACTATGGCCATTATTTTGGAGACAGGCTCAGCCCGGATGAACGTAAAGCCGTGCTTGAGTACCTAAAAACATTATAATTACATTATAATTACATTATAATTACATTATAATTAAGATATTCAACCATTACACTTCATCAAAGTATTATAACACAATATTATTGACCTCAATTGTGAACTTTTCACGAAATTTGAATGAAAGAGGGAAAGTTTTTTGCTGCTTAAACAATCAATAGGATATAAGGTAATCGACAGTTGGCTTCAATCAAAAGGATTCACCGCGTTTGCGTTCCAGGAAGAATCATGGCAATTTATTTTAGAAGGCAGATCGGGGCTTGTAAACGCGCCGACAGGCTGTGGAAAAACCTTTTCAGTTTTTCTCGGTTCGCTTATTGATTTCATCAACCATCATCCGGGCAATTATCAAAAAAAATCAAAAAATGGCCTGCAACTTTTGTGGGTGACTCCTCTCCGTGCACTGGCAAAGGATATAGGAAGAGCTATGGAAGAAGTTATCCAGGAACTCGGCATGAACTGGAAGGTCGGAATAAGAAACGGCGACACTACCATGAGTGACCGGCAAAAGCAAAAACGACAGATGCCGGAAGTGCTGATTATCACTCCCGAAAGTTTGCACCTGCTACTTGCACAAAAAGACTACCCGCAGGTTTTTACACAACTCAAAATTATTGCGGTTGATGAATGGCACGAATTGCTGGGATCAAAACGCGGTGTGCAGGTGGAACTTGCGATATCACGTATCATTGGCCTGAAGGCAAAAGAAAACATTGTTGATGAAGATGGTGTGCTCATCCTGCCATCAGTTATTGGTATAAGTGCAACAATCGGAAATCTCGAAGAAGCGCGCCTTGTACTGATCTCTCCTGTGCTTCATTACCTGGGCAGTTCAGGTGATTCAAGTTTCATTGTAAAAGCAAATGTTTACAAGCCGATTGAGGTTGAATCTATCATTCCCGATGAAATTGAAAAATATCCATGGGCCGGCCATCTAGGTATAAAACTGGCGGAGAAGATCTTACCTATTCTTGAAAAGAGTACCACTACACTTATTTTTATCAATACGCGTGGCATGAGTGAGATCTGGTACCAAAAGCTACTAACCATCAATCCTGATCTTGCTGGTGTTATTGCCCTGCATCATGGTTCAATCGATATGGACCTTAGGACCTGGGTAGAAGAAAATCTGCATACCGGAAAGTTGAAAGCTGTTGTTTGTACGGCGAGCCTGGACCTCGGTGTAGATTTTCGGCCAGTCGAGACCGTTATACAGGTAGGTTCTCCCAAAGGTGTTGCAAGATTTTTGCAACGGGCCGGACGAAGCGGTCATCAACCCGGACAGGTAAGTAAAATTTATTTTCTGCCCACACATTCACTTGAGTTGGTTGAAGCAGCAGCACTCAAGGAAGCTATGAAACTTAATTTCATAGAAAGCCGGCAACCACAAATGTTATGCTTTGATGTGCTTTCACAGTTCCTTGGAACCCTCGCCATCTCCGATGGATTTCTCCCTGAAGAGATTTATAATGAAGTAAAATCCACCTATTGTTACCAGGATATGCGGCCGGAAGAATTCCAGGAGATCCTGCATTTTCTTACTGAAGGTGGTAATGCGTTACAACAATACGATGAGTTTAAAAAAGTGGAGATCATTGATGGTCGCTACCGCATAACAAACCGGCGGGTGGCTATGCGACACCGCATACATATCGGCACCATTGTAAGCGATGCAATGATCAAGGTAAAATTTCTCAGCGGCGGTTATATTGGTGTGATTGAAGAATATTTTATTTCAAGATTAAACCCGGGCGATGTGTTTACTCTTGCAGGCAGGAATCTTGAATTTGTTGGTATTAAGGACAATACGGCAGCAGTTAAAAAGTCGAACTCCAAAAAATCGATAGTCCCCAGTTGGAACGGTGGAAGGATGCCGCTTTCAGCGAACCTTGGTTTGATGTTAAGAAGAAAATTTAATGAAGCGGTAGGAGCCGTGATTCACAGTGACATTGGTTACCCGGGAGTTCATGATATTGAGTTAAGGGCACTTCAACCCCTATTCGAATTGCAGGAACAACTTTCGCATATTCCAAAGGAAAATGAATTGTTGATTGAACACATCGAAACAAAAGATGGCTTTCATCTTTTTGTTTATCCCTTTGAAGGCAGACTGGTACATGAAGCAATGGCCGCCATCCTGGCTTACCGTATCAGTCGCATTACTCCCATCACATTTTCATTTGCAATGAACGATTATGGATTTGAATTGCTGAGTGATCAGCCGATCCCTGTTGATGATACCAACGTTTACGAATTGTTTTCGCCTGAAAACTTATTTGAAGATATACAACGAAGCGTAAATTCATCCGAGATGGCAAGACGAAAGTTCAGAGATGTTGCCGTGATTGGCGGACTTATTTTCCAGGGATATCCCGGCGAACATAAAAAAGCGAAACACCTTCAAAATTCAGCCTCGTTATTGTTTAACGTATTTGCTGAGTATGACAAAAACAATTTGTTGATGCGCCAGGCCTTTAACGAGGTGATGGAACAACAAATGGAAGAACAACGATTGAGAAACATGCTTCAACGTATCCAGGAATCAGATATTATTATACAGGTACCGAGCCGGCTCACACCATTCTGTTTTCCATTGAAGGTTGATAGTTTAAGAGAAAACATGTCTTCAGAAAAACTCGAAGACCGGGTTAAACGAATGCAGATGCAACTCGAAAGGGTTTAGAATTAATCCCTAAAATTTTTAGTAATCACATATATTTGCAGCTCTATGCAAGCGCCCCATTTACATGTAATTCAGGATCAGCAGTTATGGCTTTCACATGAACGGGGAATTTACTGGGAAGCAGAAAAAGCTTTGATTCTTTCTGATCTTCATTTTGGCAAAACGGGTCATTTCAGGAAATCAGGTATACCAGTTCCCCAACATGTTTACAAGCATGATTTACAAAGACTAATCACTATGATCCAGTTTTTTCAACCGCAAAAACTGATCGTTGTCGGGGATCTCTTTCATAGCCGCGAAAATAAAGAGCTGGAATTGTTTTTAAAATGGCGGCAGGATTTTCCTTTCCTTACCATCGAGTTGATCATGGGTAATCATGATATTCTTCACAAAAGCTGGTATCGCCAGGCAGCAATAAGCATTTCACCGGAAGCACTGAAAATCCGCGATTTTCAATTCAGGCACGATCTTACGCTTTGCGGCACATCCGACCCCGAACCTTGTTATCTTTTCTCCGGGCACATCCATCCGGGTATTTCGGTCAGGGGCTTAGGCAAACAATCTCTGCGTTTCCCTTGTTTTTATTTCACTGAAAAATATTGTGTACTGCCTGCATTCAGCAGGTTCACAGGCACTTTTTTAATTGAACCAGCTGCCGGCGAAGATGTATTTGCTATTGTCGACAACCGACTTATGCACATGAATAATTAAGCGTACTGTTTGCAATCACAAAATCGATCGGTTACCCTTTTGATTTAAGAATGATGAATAAGGCTTCCCGCAAATTACATATTGCATATGATCCGATCTACGCTCATCCTTTACCGGAAGGCCATAGATTCCCCATGCTTAAATATGAACTGATACCCGGGCAGCTAATTCACGAAGGGATCATCGAAGGCAGTAACATTTTTTCACCAGCTCCCTGCCAGGATGAAATTGTACTTCTCACACATACAAACGAATATCTTTCAAAGCTGAAAAATCAAAGTTTGTCTGCCAGGGAACAGAGGCAAATTGGTTTTCCACAATCTCCCATGCTCACGCAAAGGGAGTTTATTATCACCCAGGGAACAATCGATTGTTGTTATTTTGCATTCGAAAACGGTGTTGCTTTGAATGTTGCCGGTGGCACCCATCATGCATTTGCAGATCACGGCGAAGGTTTCTGTTTACTCAATGATTTTGCGGTTGCAGCCAATTACCTGTTGAACAAGAAACTTGCGAAACAGATTCTGATCATCGATCTTGATGTTCACCAGGGAAATGGAACTGCCAAACTTTTTGAAAACAATCCTGCTGTGTTCACGTTGAGCATGCATGGCCGGCATAACTATCCCTTCCATAAAGAGACCAGCGACTGGGATATTCCGCTGGAAGATGGTACAATAGATGAAACCTATCTTCAATTACTAAGTGATGCATTAGTTGCAATTCCACGGAGATTTAACCCGGATTTTGTTTTTTATTTGTCTGGTGTTGACATCCTTGCCAGTGATAAGTTTGGCAAATTGAAAGTAAGTTCGTTCGGATGCAAAATAAGGGATGAGCTCGTATTCAACTGGACCCGTCAAAACAATCTGCCCTGCACAGTTGCCATGGGCGGAGGTTATAGCGCCGACATAAAAATTATCACAGAAGCTCATTGTAATACCTTTCGAACAGCTAAAGCAATATTCGAATTATAACAGGATAGATTGAATAATGAATATAAGAGGGTTATGTTGAATAATGAATATAAGTTATACATCATGAGCATAGAGTCATGAATTATACACGAGTTCTAAAATAGAAATGAAATTTGAATTATGAATGGAAATTATGAATGGGAAATATGAATGGGAAATATGAATGGAAATTATGAATCAGGAGACAATGCATTGGCAAATGATACTCAACTCACCACTCACAACTCACCACTCAACTCATCACTCATAACTCATCACTTATTACTTACCTAATTCATTTTTTTCTTCAGCTGACTAACCTGGTCCTGCAAATTATTTACAATACCAGCGAGTTGATTAACATCCCAACGTTGTTGTTGATTTGCTTTGCTCATTACGAGGGTTGCTTTCCAGATCTCAATAATATTTTCAGCATCTACATTATACGGTTGATAAGCCGGATTGTCACTTATTAAAGTCAATTTGTTTTTTGTACGGTTGCTCTTCATCACCCTTTTATAAACGATTCCTTCGTTTCTTGAAATGATGATATAAGTATTGCTGGCCCGCACATCATCAAAATTATCCACCTTTTCACCAACGATCACTGAACCACTAGGCGTCGGCAGCATTGAATCACCCACAATTTCAAAAGCACGATAGCTTCCGGGTGCCAGCATAGGTAAAGTGAAAGTATTCAGTTCGTCTATAAATTCCGGGTCTGCGAAACCTGCCAGGTAACCTGCTGCCGCCTTCATCGGCACAAAAGTTATTTCAGAGTTGCCCGAAACCAGTTTTTGGGCACGCCTTTTCGACAGATAGGTCCCTTTTGTATCACCCAGGTCCTTCAACAACAGTTCATCAAGACTTAACTTGAAAGACTCACTAACAAGCTCCAGCACTTCAAGCCTTGGTTCTGCTCTTTCTTCTTCGTAGGCCCCAAGCAGGGAGCGCTTGATCTTAAGCTTATTGGCGAATTCTTCCTGGGTCATTCCCCTAAGTTTTCTCAGGTACTTCAGGTTTTTGCCGGCAACTGACATAGACTAATAATTTTAGGCAAAATACTAACTTTTTTATCATTGCGATCACAATGGCCCAACTTTTTATATATTAATTTAAAAATCAGTTGGTTCCAGGCCGTATTTACTCTTCTGAATTGAGGAATCCGGGAAACCTTGATGACGTTTGATATTACGCCGTTCGGCATTTACCCTTCTGAATTGTGGAATCCACGGCCTGTTCTGCTCTTAATAAACCTGTAATATGTAGTCTAAACCAGCAACTTATTATTACCTTTGCTTCCCTGTCAAATTGACCCGTTTTTATAGAATAGCACTCTTTTTGACAAGATAAATTACTGGATTTTCAGTGGACTTTATGTTCAATCATTCAATACACGATAATATATGCTAGGTTTCATTTCGAAAATGTTCGGAGGTAGTAAATCGGAAAAAGATATAAAAAATATCGAACCGGTGGTTGGGGAGATTACCCGGCACTATACAGGTTACCAGGGCTTAAGTAATGACCAGCTCCGGGCAAAAACAGTTGAGTTTAAGGACCGGATCAAAGGGCATCTGAAAGAAATTGACGATGAAATTGCTTCTCTCACAAAACAAGCGGAAGACCTTCCTTTTTCAGAAATTGCAAATAAAGATACCTTCTATCAACAGGTAGATGTACTGAAAAAGGACCGTGATAAAAAAGTAGAGGAAATTCTGAAAGAAATACACCCCGAAGCGTTTGCACTTGTTAAAGAAACAGCAAGACGTTTTAAGGATAATACCGAACTCGTTTCTGAAGCTACTGATCTCGACCGCGAGCTTAGCATCAAAAAAGATTATATCAAAATAGAGGACAACAAATCCATTTTCAGAAACAGCTGGACTGCAGGTGGTAACCTGATCACCTGGAACATGGTGCATTATGATGTACAGCTGATTGGTGGATCTGTTTTGCACCAGGGGAAGATTGCTGAAATGGCAACAGGTGAAGGTAAAACACTTGTTTCTACCCTACCCGCCTATCTGAATGCACTTGCCGGAGAAGGTGTTCACATCGTAACTGTGAACGATTATCTTGCCAAACGTGACTCTGAATGGAATGGCCCGATATTCGAATGGCTCGGCCTTACGGTTGACTGTATCGATCGTCACCAGCCAAACAGCAACGAAAGAAGAAAAGCTTACCAGTCTGACATTACCTATGGTACCAACAATGAGTTTGGTTTCGATTACCTGCGCGACAATATGGTGCACACACCTGATGAAATGGTTCAACGCAAACATCATTTCGCTATGGTGGATGAGGTTGATAGTGTTTTGATCGATGACGCGCGTACGCCACTTATCATATCAGGACCTGTTCCAAAAGGCGATGAACAACAATATCATATCCTGAAATCAAGGGTTCAGCAGTTATTTGAAATGCAGCGCCAGGTTGTAAATAAAAATCTTATCGAAGCCAGAAGATTGTTTACAGATGGACAGGACGATGCAAAAACCGGCGGACTCGCCCTGATGCGCGCATTCCGCGGATTGCCTAAGAATAGTGCCCTGATCAAGTTCCTTAGCGAACCAGGAGTAAAGGTGAAACTGCAGAAATCAGAAAACTATTACCTGGCCGATCAGCAACGTGAAATGCCAAAGGTTGATGCCGAGCTTTTCTTTCATATCGATGAAAAAAACAACTCTGTTGATCTGACCGATAAAGGTTTACAGGCTATTACCAAATCTGGTGAAGATCCTGATTTCTTTATCATGCCCGATATAGGTGTTCAACTTGCTGAAATTGAGAAACAGGCAGGTACACCAGAAGAAAAGCTTCCGTTAAAAGAATCGGTTCTGAACGAATATTCGATAAAAGCAGAACGTATCCATACAGTTCAACAACTGCTGAAAGCATATACTTTGTTCGATAAGGATATTGAATATGTTGTAATGGAAGGCCAGGTGAAGATCGTAGATGAGCAGACTGGTCGTATACTTGATGGACGTCGTTACAGTGATGGTTTACACCAGGCGATTGAGGCAAAGGAAAATGTGAAGATTGAAGCAGCTACCCAAACTTATGCTACGATTACCTTGCAGAATTATTTCAGGATGTATCACAAACTTGCAGGTATGACAGGTACGGCGGTTACTGAAGCAGGTGAGTTCTGGGATATCTACAAGCTTGATGTGGTCACTGTTCCTACAAACGTAAAAGCTATTCGTATTGATAGCGAAGATCTTGTTTACAAGACCAAACGCGAGAAATATAAATATGTAATTGAAGAGATCGAGAAATTACGTAATGCAGGAAGACCTGTGCTGGTGGGTACAACTTCTGTTGAAGTAAGTGAGTTGCTAAGCAAAATGCTCCAGGGTAATAAGATTCCTCACAATGTATTGAATGCAAAACAACATGCCCGTGAAGCACAGGTAGTGGCTGAAGCTGGTCTTGCCGGTGCAATAACCATTGCAACCAACATGGCGGGTCGTGGTACGGATATCAAACTCGGACCCGGTGTTAAGGAAGCTGGCGGACTTGCCATCATTGGTACGGAAAGACATGAAAGCCGACGTGTAGACAGGCAGCTTCGTGGTCGTGCCGGACGCCAGGGTGATCCGGGTACCACACAGTTTTACGTTTCACTGGAAGATGAACTGATGCGTTTGTTTGGTAGCGACAGGATTGCATCTATCATGGATCGTTTCGGATACAAGGAAGGTGAAGTGATTCAACATAGCATGGTTACCAAAAGTATCGAACGTGCTCAACGCAAAGTGGAAGAGAACAACTTCGGTATCCGTAAACGTTTGCTGGAGTATGATGATGTGATGAACAAACAACGTAATGTGATTTATAAAAAGAGGAATCACGCGTTGTTTGGTGAACGTCTTGCTTTGGATCTCGACAATGCTTTCTATGTGGTTGCTGAAGGCCTCGTAAGTTCGTTCCAGGAACAAAGCGATTATGAAGGTTTCAAACTGTCGGCGATCGTAAACTTTGGTATCGATAGTGCCATCACTCAACAAGAGTTTGGAAAAACGAATGCACGTGAACTGGCAGATAAATTATATTTCGAGGCTATTGCCCATTATCAACAGAAAATGGATAATCTGCATTCCCAGGCGGTACCGGTATTTAAAAACATTCGTCAGACACAGGGTGCTAATATTGAAAATGTAGTTGTACCGTTTACCGATGGTAAAAAGGTAATCCAGGTGTTGGCCAATCTAACAAAGACCCTCGATACTGAAGGTCGTGAGCTGGTTAATTCGCTTGAACGCCAGATAACCCTTGCCATCATTGATGATACCTGGAAGGAACATCTGCGTGCAATGGATGATCTTAAACAAAGTGTGCAAACCGCATATCTTGAACAAAAAGATCCGCTGGTAATTTATAAGATCACAGCTTTCGATCTGTTCAAGAGAATGGACTCTGAAGTGAATCGTGAAATCGTAAGCTTCCTTTGCCATAGCGGTATTCCTATCGAACAACAGGAAAATCCATCACAGATCCGTGAGGCCCGTGAGCAAAAGACTGACATGAGCCGCCTGCATGCCAATAAAGAAGATATAGATGTACGCGGTGAAGATTATGGTGCCAACGAAAATGATTATTTCGATCCATCAACCCCTGCTGTAAAACAGGAACCCGTTAAAGTCGGTCCAAAGATCGGCCGTAACGACCCTTGTCCATGTGGTAGCGGGAAAAAGTATAAGAACTGTCATGGAGCTTAGGTAAAAGAAGTGGTGAGTTGTGAGTGGTAAGTGGTGAGTTTAGTTGTGAGTGAGTGAATGAGTTATCAATGAGTAATCATTTAAATCATTCATAACCGATTCACTCAAACTCACCACTTACCACTCACAACTCACCACTTGACTCACCACTTGTATTTTCATTTTTTGAGTTCTAATACAACCTTCGCGTTTCTTTCTTCGGTAGATGAAATAAATACTTCATAACGTTTTGAACCTGCGGTTACGATCATCAGGGAAGTGTTCGGTGGAATAGAGCCGAGGTTTTCTGCCACCATTACGAGTTCGTGATGAGGGTTTGCCAGATCGATGGCTATCCTCAAGGTTACAGGTTTCTGAGACAGCCTGGCTTTAGATACTACCAGCGCATTGTTATGGTAGATAGTAACTGTATCTCCATCAATCTCACCATTATCATATAAGTCTATCCTGATTTCACCGGCTTCCGTATCAATCTGTTTAAATAATGTATTGGCCCTTTTTGTAAGTGCAGCTGGTGGTGACGACATTTTTGGTGGACGCTGAGTTACTGTAGGAACGATAGGCTTCGGTAAGTTGTTAGGTAACTTATTCAAATTAGTATCGGCCGGTGTTGTTTTAGGAACCGGCGTTGTTTTGTTTTCTGCAGGCTTATTGTTGGCAGGCGGTTTATTGGTAGCAGGCGGCTTCGCTGCTTCTTTTTTTGGCGTTGGGTTAACGGTCTTAGCAACTGGTTTTGGTGCCGGTTCTTTTTTTACTTCAGATTTGGGAGGGGTTGTAGTTTTACTTTCAGCAGGTTTGTTTTCCACAGGCTTGTTGGGTGCAGGGGTCTTAGCTATTGTTTTGGGCGCAGGGGTTTCCGTTTTTTTCACGGTAGCCGGCGCGGGTGTATTTTTCTTTGGAGGCGCTGTGGTTTTAGCAACAGGTTTTGGCGGTGGTGGAATTATTATACATTCCCTGAAAGTAATATCGTCCAGCGCAAAATCATTTCCACAGCCACCAGGTACATTGTCGATCATAGTCAACACCAGTTTCGATTCAGACGGCGGTGTTGTAAAGGTCATGGTATATTGTGTCCACTGGAGTGAGAGACGGCGGATTAACTCACCTGTTTCGAGCTGGGCTACTACCTTGCCCGAAGTCGTCTGCAACCTGATAGTAATATCCGGTAGCAACGGAAAAGGGCATTTGTCACTGAGTTTGCAAACGTTCGTCATCCAGACACCGAATTCATAAAGAGTTCCACCCCTCAACCCTTCTATCATAGTAGTCAGAAAATATCCATTCCTGTATGAGGCATTTACCAGCATCATATTGCCGGCAGCATCCCCGGGAGTATGATCCTCCATCGTGATCCAGTCGCCCCGGAAACAATCACTGGTATATGAAGTGTAAGTGTAGTGGCCATCGGATGGACAGGAAGTTGAAACCCGCTGATAAGCTGCGGATCCGCTGGGATTGAGATCTTCTACATCACCTGAGCCAAAGTTAATGTTAACAACAGGGGCTTTATACGTGCAGTTAAGCGCCTGGCCTCTCAGTTGAAAGTGGTGAATCAACAGCAAAAACAATAACGTTTTCAATGCCTAATTCTTTTCTTAAAGCTAGTCAATTTCAAATTACATTTATTCACAAAATTCATGGCTTTCCCGTCTACACGACTAGTTGAGACAATTCGGATATGTGGCCATTCCGCGGATATTTTACCTTGTCCTGCGAAAGATATAATCCTTTCCATGTTCATGAATCAAAGCATTGGTAAAAATGCCATTTTCGTCTTTGATAAAGTGGACAGTCACATTAAAATTATCGGGGTAAAAAGTATCCTCAGATTCCGCATACAGGTTTAATTCAAGACCACCAGGAATTACCTCTATCAATTGATGATCTCTCAAAAGAAACGAGACAGTTATATTATCCATCACATATTTACCTTCATATTGCTTCATCAAGTTGTCGGTCACCTACACTGGTTTTCGCAATTTCCAAAGATCGTATGGCCTGTCAAACATAATGTCTGATAGTCCCATACCTATCGGCCAGACGTCTTCTCCATAGTTGCCTGAGTTCTTCAGAGGGATGATGGTTAAGTCTTTCCCTGTATAGTAGAGATAGTCTGTTACAAAACCCGGATAGCCACCCGAATGCCTTTTGAAATTATTATCACCATAACTTCCAATCCTAAAGCCAAGCCCATCCTCCTTTTCTTTTTGCAAGAAGCGTCTTTCAGGAGTCTGGATATGTATACGTTTTCTGCACCGTATCATTAAGAATCTGGTAACCAGTTGGATAAATCGTAGAAGTATCACTTGCAATTTTAGCCGAATAATTCTGCCAGCCATAAGCCTTGTGAAATATCAACTTTTCTTTGCTGGCGATCAACGCAACGCCGTTAAATTTCCACGCGGTGAGGGTTTCGGCAAAACCTTTATTTCGATCCTACGGAAATCAACAGGTTGACCTTCACTCTGCAACGCGATAAAACCTTCCTTCAAAAGCTTCCCGTCAATTTTTATTTTTGGATCGTATCGATTCGCAACCCCACCCCCGATCTGCGGTTTGGTATATTGTAACACGGTATCACCATTAATGATATGAGTGACAAGAGAATCCCCAAGTACAATTAATTCGGCGGTCACCCATTGGTCGCCGTCGTAGGTTTTTGATTTGGAATTGATACAATGTCTTGGATCCATTTTCCCTTCATAAATCACCTCTGTACCGGGAGAACACATATTGCCGGTAGAACGTGGTTTACCATTCCCCAGACCACCGAGAAACTGCATTTCAACAGAAATTGGCCAGTCCTGTTCCTTTAGCATGGTTCGGGGATCCTGCGAGTGAAACATCACACCACTGTTACGCAAGGTATAAGATGGAGCCCCTCGTTGCAGCTCACCAACAAAACGATACTGTAAACGTAAATGATAATAAGAGAAAGGCTGTTCATAATACAGGTGCCCAAACTGATCATTGAACTCACCGTATTGGTCATATCGCACCTGCACAGAACTATCAGCTACTCTGAAAGTATTCCCAAAATTAACACCGGTTTCATGATGGTGGATCTTGACCATCCAGTCTTTGGTATCGACACCATTGAAGAGACTAACCCATTTGCCAACAGGAAATTTTTCCTGTGCACTTTCCTTTGCACTTTCCTGTGAACTTTCCTGTGCATTTACCTGCGCGCTTACCTGGGCATTAACCTGGCCAGAAAATATTAATATTGAAATGAATAAAAGCAATTGAATTTTTCGATAACCCAGTGCATTGCATACTTGCTTTACGAATAGAAGCAACGGCTGATAATCTGAAATGGCAACATCGCGCATACTTAGGTAGCTTTTAACAGAAAATAATTTCATAATGAGCAAATCTTTGACTGAATGTAAAAACATTTTTTCGACATTAGGCATTTTTGCCTTCCGATATCGTCTATATCTGGCACCCGGACAATAAAATTCGTATATTAATACTCCTGATCAGGATATAAACATGCAAGATTTTAATTATTATACCATAGACCCGCCACCGGAGCTGGCTCATTACGTTCGATGTTTTTGGGTCTTCGAAGGCAAAGACCTGGGGGGGCATCCTTATGTTTATCGCTCAATGGCAGATGCCTGTGCAGAAATGGTATTTCATTACCAGGCAAGATGGGAAGGTATTTCAGAAAACAATGAAATTTTACCAGGCACAAATAATATCGCAATCCTGCAAAGTCCGGCCGGCACCTATCAACGATTTATCAGCCGTGAAAATTTCGGCATTTTTGGTGCATACCTTTACCCATATGCAATACCGGAATTATTTAAACTTTCGTCGCTGGAACTTCTAAATGAAATGCCTTCAATTTCCGATTGCCTGGGTAATGATGGCAGTATACTCCAGGAAAAAATCATACAGGCTGATAACAATCAGGAACGCGTTTCTATACTGTCGGCTTATCTTATTAAACAATGCCGTGCTAATGCCTGCCCGGAGTCGCCTGTGCAAGCCTGTATAAAACATATCATTCACAGCCGCGTTCAATTACCTATAGAACAAACTGCGGCCCTGTTTTGCATTTCTGCCCGGCAACTGGAAAGAAAATTTAAAACGATAACTGGCTTTGCGCCGAAGTCGTTCGCCAGGATAAGCCGCTTCCAGCATGCCCTGCACAACTATGGCTCATCTTACAAAAACCTGACTGATATTGCCTATGAGTGCGGTTATTATGATCAATCCCATTTTATTCATGATTTTAAAAAATTTTCAGGATATGAGCCACGCATCTATTTCTCGGGAAAGGCAGAAGGAATAGAATACAGAGAAAGTTGAAACAAACCAGGCTGGAAGTTGCGCAAATTACAATTATCCATGTTCAGACTATTAGATGCAAAAAACTGAATGTCGGATTTTTACAATTCGGACCATCAACTACCGGATATCTTTGTTATTCACCAGGGAACAAAACTCCCGGTCAAACTCATAAAATTTAATAAAAATGGATGCTATCAAATTTCCAAAAGGCTACAACCAGGTAATGGCTTACCTGATACTGGATGACGCTAACGGCTTTCAGACTTTCATGCAAAAGATATTCGGGGCAAAAGAAAAAATGAAAATGCTTCGGGATGACAAAACTATTATGCATGCTGAAATTCAGATCGGGGATGTGGTAATTATGTTTGCACAATGCAGCAATGAATTTAAACCAACACCGGGTGCATTTTTCATCTATGTAAATGATGCTGATGCAACTTTCAATGAAGCCCTCGCTAACGGTGCAACAAAGGTGCAGGATATGGCCGACCAGGATTATGGAAGATCCGGGGGAGTAAAAGATCCCAACGGAAACACCTGGTGGATTACATCTGAGAAGAAATAATTGCCTGTAGTTCTGAAGAGCCCATTTAACAAAAAGCCATTGTAAACAAACAGGCAGAAGAATTTTATACTGAATAAAAGCTCTAAGAAAAACATAATGGCCCCGTTGCGACTTCACAACGGGGCCATCAATCAAAAAAATAAGATTATTTCAAACCATACTTGTACTTGTATTTCTCGTAAAGTTGTTTTTGTTTATCTGAAAGATCGACCTTACGCCCTTGTATAAACGCATCGGTAATGATATTCGTTTTCATATCAAGGATATCACCATCACAAACAATGATATTTGCATCTTTGCCTTTTTCCAGGGAACCGGCAATTGAATCTATTCCAAGAATCTTTGCAGGATTTAGTGTGATGGCAGTCAGTGCTTCTTCCTTGGTTAAGCCATAGGCAACTGAAGTTCCAGCATTGAAAGCAAGATTGCGATAACGTGTGTTTCCATCTTCATCATTGATTGCAAACAAAACACCTGCTTTCTGTAACATAGCCGGCGTTTTGTAGGGTTGATCAACGTCATCATCTACCATAGTAGGTAAACTATGTAATTGTTCAAGGATCACAGCTATGTTATTTTGTTTCAAAAGATCAGCAATGAGATAACTATCAACACCGCCAACTATCACAACATCAAAACCGAAATCCTTAACGAAGTCAACTGCAATCAGCATTTCCTTCACGATATTGCAATGGATAAACAACTTTTGCTTTTTTGTGAATAAGCCTTTAACCGCTTCATACTTCAGATTGGTCGCACTATGCCCCGTAGCCTCTGCATAAGCCTTAGCTTCTTTAAAAAAGGCTTTAACCGATTCTATCTCCTCCAATGCTCTTTTAATCGGGTCACCGGATGGCTGAAGAGCACCAAAGTTAAACCCACCAAATCCTCCTCTGCCACCACCTCTCCTGGTAAGCAATGAAGGCATATTGAAATGAACTCCATTGTCGGTCGCAACCGCTGCATCTTCCCAGTTCCATGCATCTAACTGCACAACAGAAGAAGTGCCGGAAATAACGCCACCCAGGGGCACGATATTAGCCATCAGTATGCCCACGTTACGAAGGGTAAAAGGAACTTTCGAATCTGTATTATAAGCAACTATGGAACGGATGTTGGAATTCACCTCTCCTATCTCACGGCTATCATTAGTTGCCCTGATACTGGGAACCTCTACTAATCCTAACTGCGAGTTGGAAAGAATAAGACCCGGATAAAGATGTTTTCCCTTGCAATCAATAACCTTAACATCCGTGATAGCAGTTGAAGGACGCACATCAACTATTTTTCCGCCGGAAATAACCACCATCCCATTTTCTATTACCTGGCCATTTCCCACATGAACGGTGGCATTGGTGAGTGCGATGGTTTGGGTTTGTGCGGGTGCAGGATAAATTGACTCCTGCGCACGGACTGCGGTAATCACCGCGATACCCATAAATATTGAGCAAAATATTTTTTTCATGATAATTACAATGTTTGATAAAATTTCTAAACTTTAATATTAATCCTGGGTTTCCTGCCCGCCTGAACCAACGCCTGATTCAAACTCATTAAGATTATCACCCTCTACAGCCAGCAAACCATGATGATGAAAGTGATCACTGCAATTGAAGATCAACTCATATCTTGGTCTTGCACGCTGGGTATTTGCAGGGGCACCACCCGGACCCGGTGTTCTTTTTGCAACAGCTAACTTCTGTATTAGCCTGGTTTTTTCTGCCTGCATTTGCTTGCGCAGTTCTGAATCTTTTTCACGATCGAAAAACACTGTACCATCAACGATTGTTTTTTCTGCTTTAGCATAAATGCTGAGCGGATGATCGCTCCATAATACCAGGTCGGCATCTTTACCAACTTTAATGCTGCCTGTCTGATTATCTACATGCAACATTTTCGCCGGGTTAATGGTGACCATCATAAGCGCATCTGATTCGCTCATGCCGCCATATTTTACGCTTTTTGCAGCTTCCTGGTTTAGGCGACGCGCCATTTCTGCATCATCAGAATTGATAGCTACATTCAATCCCATTCGCTGCATAATGCTTGCATTGTATGGTATAGCATCAAGAACTTCATTTTTATAATTCCACCAGTCGCTGAATGTAGAAACATTAGCACCATGTGCCTTCATTTTATCAGCTACTTTATAACCTTCAAGGATATGCGTAAATGTATTAACCGGGAAATTGAATTTCTCAGTTACTTTCATAATCGCATTTATTTCACTCTGAACATATGAGTGACAGGTGATGAAACGTTTTTTATTCATTATCTCGACCAATGCATCCAGCTCCAGGTCACGTCTTACAGATGTGGTAGTACTGCTGGTTGCAGCAGCACCATTGGTTTTCTTGCCGGATTTCGCGGGGGCAACTGCTACTCCAGCTTTCATACATGCCTGGTAATCACTGGCACGTTGAAAAGCATCCAAAAGCACTGACTCAACACCCATCCTGCTATCGGGGAACCTGTTGTTGCCCTGTGCGGCAGAAGCACGTTTTACATTTTCACCCAAAGCGAATTTGATAAAAGGATCAGCGCCTTTGAATTTCAATTCTTCATCATTCATTCCCCAACGCAACTTTATCAGTTGAGTTTGTCCACCAATAGTATTGGCAGAACCATGTAGTATATGTGACGAAGTAACTCCACCACTTAACTGGCGATAAATATTGATATCTTCCGGATTAAGATTATCACCAATCCTGACTTCTGAAGTTACAGACTGGCCGCCTTCATTGATTGAGTTTACCGCGATATGCGAATGTTCATCTATAATACCAGCAGTAAGATGTTTACCTGTTCCATCAATCACCCTGGCTCCTGCCGGGCTGATATTTTTACCTATTTGCGTAATCTTACCGCTTTTAACCAATACGTCTGTTGCTTCGAGCTTTCCCTCCTTTTCACTTGTCCAGACTGTTGCATTTTTTATCAGGATAGTCTCCTGCCTGGCAATTGAATCAGAACCATAAGCAAGAAAAGGATAAGTTACCTTACCAAGATTCAAAGGTTGTTTTGGCCTGGCACTGTCAGCTTTTGCAGCAGCCGCTTTTTCGAATGCAGCAGTCCAGGTAAAAGAATTACCAGCACCATCGCGGCCCATACCACTCCAGGTGTTACCGTTTGAAACACCACTTAAAATGGTTTCAGTAGCTCTTGGTCCGCGACCAGCAGAAAAACTGAGTTTAACCAGTTTGCCATCATAACTGTATTTACCAGTCATGGTATCCTTAGCTACGAAAGTCGCAACCCCACCGTCTTTGAGTTCAAGTGAGATAGTTTGTGGTGCCGGTCCATTTATAGCAAGTTTGTAAGTTCCTTTAACATCATACCAGCTTTCACCTTTTACGCTGAATTTATTTCCCTGAACCCAGTTATGAAGAATAACGGTCTTCTCACTGAAGATTGGTCCGGAAGTGATCAGGAAATTTGCAAATTTACCGGCATCCAGGCTGCCCACTTTATCATAAACATTCAACAGCGTTGCAGGTGTTTTAGTAAGCGCATCAAATGCTTTTGATTCAGACAACCCATATTCAATAGCCTTACGCAGGTTGGCCATAAACTCACCAACATTAGTCAGGTCAGCAGTGGTAAGACAGAAATTGATATTTGCCTTTTCAAATGCTGCCGGGTTTGTTGGCGCCAGTTCCCAATGCTTCATGTCATCAAGACCAACAAAACGAAGTTCATTCGGATCATCAACATCCATTGCAACAGGATAATTTAAAGGAACGATATAGGCAGCCTTTGTAGCAGCTATTTCCGCAATGCGCTGATATTCGTTTGTGCCTCCCTTAATTATATACTGTACACCAAACTCTTTACCGATCCTGTCTGCACGCAGATCCTGCCATTTATCACCTGCTTCAAATATTTGCGGCAATGATTGTATATCGTTCCAGGCTTTCATGGATAGATTTATTCCTTCCGCAGATGGGTTACCCTTATACCATTGTGCGTCAAGATAACTCTGTCTCAATAATGCAATCACTCCCATCAGGCTTGCAGGATATGATTGGGCCGAAGTGCCCTTTGAGAACGAGTAGTGAGCAGATGCCTTTTCTTTCACGATAACAAGATTCTCTTTTGCATCATTCAAAGTCGCTATCACACCGGTGCCACGGGCTATACCGTCTTTCTGATGGCTCAGTACTGTTCCGAATCCTATATCTCTTAGAGTTTTGGCTTTTGTATCATCAACTACAAATAGTTTTCCACCTTCAACATCACTGCGAATTGCCTGGTTCCAGCCAAATGCACCTTTCTGGTTTGAAACAATCTGACCGGGACCGCCAAAGCCGAAATTACCTCCGCCCGCACGTTGCGGAACATTTATTCCATAATCACTATAGATGTCGATAAATGAAGGATAGATATACTTCCCTTCGCAATCAATTACAACAGCATCTTTTGGGATGGTGATGTTTGTACCTGCTGCAACGATCTTACCTTCGCGGATAACCAGGGTACCTTTTGCTATAGTTGTGGAACCATCTTTCACAATCGTTGCATTTGTGAAAGCATATGCGCCATCTTTGGGATCAGCAACTCCGTTTACAGGGAATGTTGTCTGTGCAAATAAGGCTGCGGGAACAGAAACGATCATCCACAACAGGAATAACCATCTTCCCGGTGGAATCATAAAACACTTTCTCATACTGTTAGTTTTATTAATATGTAGTTTGAGGTTGTAAATTAGGTAAATGAGTGTATTAAGTGTCAAAGAAATTTGTTTAACAAACTAAATATTCAGATGATAATAAATTCATATATAGATCACACAATACTTAAACAAACAAGTACTATTAATGAGATCAGGCAGTTATGTAATGAAGCACGCGATTTTCAATTCGCAGCTGTTTGTGTGCCACCGCCGCTGGTGAAAAATGCAATTAAATTCCTGGAGAACTCAGGGATAAAAACGGCTACGGTGATCGGTTTCCCTTTTGGCTATTCTAACTTACCTGCAAAAAAAGCCGAGGTTAGCCAGGCGATAAAAGACGGCGCGGATGAACTTGACATGGTAATCAACCTCATTGCGCTTCGTAACAATGCCTGGTCTTATCTTCAGGCAGAAGTAGCCGGGATAATTGAACTGGTACGTGAAGAGAATAAGTTACTCAAAGTAATTATTGAATCGGGAATACTCACTGAACCGGAAATCATCCGTTGTTGTGAAATTTATGGTAATGCGGGTGTAGACTTTTTGAAAACCTCGACTGGTTATGCAGAAAAGGGAGCCAGTGTGGAGGCAGTTAAATTGATGAGAGCAAACCTCCCTGCCACGGTACGTATCAAGGCATCGGGTGGAATCAGGAACTTTGCTTTCGCGAAAGAGTTGATTGAAGCCGGTGCTGACAGGCTTGGTTGCAGCGCAAGTGTGTCAATAGTAAACGGGCAGGCCGCAGAAAATAATGGATACTGATATGGCTAATCTGCTCTCAAACATTAACAAATTGCAGTTCTCTTTCTGGTATATAAATAGCAACTTTGAGTGTGTTGATGATATATGTGTTTCAAAAATTATAAGCAGCTACGATAATTAATTTTATGAACAGACCCGTATTATTTTTTCTTGTCCTGCTGTTTGCCGGGACCGTTAATGGTCAGACTGCGAATCAGTCAGTAAAGGTCAGCAAGGATCCCCGCATAGACTTATTGTTGAAAAAGCAGGTTGAGTCCAATGAAATCCTCACCCGGGATCAGCGTCGTTCTGCTGCCGGATACCGGATTCTGGTTATTAACACCGCTGATCGTGGTAAGGCAACTGAAGCCAAAACCAAAATGTACCAGGCTTTCCCGGAACTGAAGTCATATCTCTCTTTTCAATCTCCTAAGTTTCATCTGAAGGTGGGAAATTTCCGTGATCGCAGTGAAGCAGAAGCTTATCTTGAAAGCATCAAATTAACTTTCCCCACAGGAGTTTACATTGTTCGTGACACCATTGAAGTTGATCCTGTTGCTACGGTTGATTCAACCACACAGCAACCTTAGCCCCTAACATTGCAATATTATACTTGAATCACTAATCATATAACTGCGTGTTATGAGAAATCACGTCCTAACTTTAATTGGTTACAAGACGTAATTTTTGAAATACCTGCGACCCCGGCAACATTTGAATCGGTTTTTGTAATTTTCCATATGTTATCGCAAAAGATCAGGCTGCTTTCGGCACAATATTCCAGGGAATTTATTGAAGTAAGACATCATTTACATGCGCATCCGGAACTCAGTTACAAGGAATATGAAACCTCGAAGTTTGTTCAAAAAAAACTGGCCTTATTTGGGATAGACTTCACCGTTATAGCAGGAACCGGTGTTGTCGGACTGATTCAGGGGAATAACCCATCCTCAAAAATTATTGCGCTGAGGGCTGATATGGACGCTTTGCCGATACAGGAGGAAAATGATGTTCCATATAAATCCGTGAATCCCGGAATCATGCATGCCTGCGGCCATGATGTTCATACAAGTTGCTTGTTGGGTGCAGCAAAGATTCTTAATGAATTAAGAAATGAATGGGATGGAACAATAAAACTCATATTTCAACCGGGCGAAGAAAAAAATCCCGGTGGCGCAAGCATTATGATCAGGGAAGGTGTGCTGGAAAATCCTGCACCGCAAGCGATTTTCGGATTACATGTTCATCCCGGCCTGCCTGTTGGAAAGTTTAGTTTCCGTGGTGGCCAGGTAATGGCAAGTGCAGATGAAATATATATAACAATACGTGGTAAAGGCGGTCATGCGGCAGCACCGCATCTTACAACTGATACCATATTGATTGCATCGCAACTGATTGTAAACCTGCAACAGGTTATCAGTCGCAACCGGGATCCATTTCAACCATCTGTTTTATCAATCACTTCGTTCCAGGGGGGCTATACTACCAATGTAATCCCCAGTGAAGTAAAACTAATGGGAACATTCCGGGCATTGAATGAGGAATGGCGGTTTAAAGCTCATGAGATAATCAGAAAATTGAGTACCGAACTTGTACACAGTATGGGCGCGGAACTTGACCTGCATATTGATGTTGGATATCCTACGGTATATAACAACGAACCATTAAATGCTACAGCCCGGGCGCTTGCCGAAGACTATATAGGAACAGAAAATGTCGAAACCACCGAGATGCGTATGGGCGCAGAAGATTTCGGGTACTACTCACAGTTAATACCCGGATGTTTTTATCGCCTCGGGGTTGGCAATGTTTCGGAAGGCATTACTTCAGGTGTACACACCCCTACTTTTAATATCGATGAGTCTGCTATTGAGAATGGTATGGGCATGATGGCCTGGTTAGGCGCCGGGTATTAAAATTGAATTAAGGCCGTATCCATGACGAAATAATCCAACCCTGTCCGCGTTAACATCCCGGCATCAATATTTTGAGATAGCAGAAAATTGGCGCATTGTCATGCCCTGTCCAGACTCTTTCAAAATAAGGGTAGCCTACCCGGGGAACTAAACGTTTTCCCCTATATCTGTTAATCCGTAAACCTATTTGAATGTCAACAAGTTTGAGATCCAATCCTATGTCTATGCCCATGGGGGTTAAGACCACTCTATTTGGGCTTCTGCTACTTAGCTTTTCCTGCCGCAAAGAAGCTGTTATTATTGGCCAGGAATTTAGACCTCCGGTTGAAGACTCTGAGCAGCATCTTGCAAGCTTCTATTTTTTGCCTGACATTAATAGTCCATTTCTCAAGGACACCGTTACACTAGAGATAAATGGAAATGAAATCACTGGCCGGATACCAATTTATACGAATCTTAAATCATTGGTTCCGACGTTTGAGACCAGGGCAACAAAAGTTATCGTTGACGGCCAGGCACAGGAAAGCGGTAATACTCCACAGGATTTCCAGAAGCCAGTTATCTATCGCACAGAAGATATTAATGGACTGTCAAAACAATACACAGTAAAGATTACAAATTTTACAGGTCTGCCCGTAATAAAACTTGCAACAAAAGATGGTGCAGTCATCGATTCAAAAGATAACTATGTTGATGCGCAAATCAGCATTGACGGCGCTGGCTTTTATAATGAATTTGAAGGTACAATGAAGATTAAAGGACGTGGCAACTCTACCTGGGGTTTTCCTAAAAAACCTTACAAGATGAAATTCGATAAGAAAGTTTCGTTGGTTGGTGAAGGCGAAGATAAAGAGTGGGTTCTGCTGGCTAACTATACAGACAATTCACAGCTTCGCACCTCTGCGGCGTTTTTTCTCGGAGATATCAGCAATCTGGATTGGACCCCGGATGCACACTATGCCGAAGTGTTTTTAAATAATGTTTATCAGGGTACTTATCAGCTTTGTGAAAGTGTAAAGCTGGGTGAGAATAGGGTTAACTTACCTAAGGACGGATACCTGCTGGAAGTTGACCAGGAGGAGCGATTGGAGGTGGGTGACGTTTTCTTTAAGACTTCCAAAATGCTTGTCAATATCAAGGAACCGGAAATGGTGCAGAATGACCCGAAATATAATTATGTAACATCTTATCTCGCGGATGCTGAAAATGCATTATTCAGCGATCACTTTAAAGATACGCTGATCGGTTATGCCAAATATCTTGACATACCTAGCTTCATAGACTGGTACCTCATTAACGAGATCTCGAAAAACAATGACGCTATTTTTTACTCAAGTTGTTACATGAATCTGACACCAAAAGGTAAATTGAAAATGGGCCCGATATGGGATTTTGATCTTGCATTTGGTAACACCGAGACTAACGGCAATAATTCTATAGAGGGTTTCTGGGTGAACAAAGCTCCCTGGATAGCGCGTTTATTCGAAGATCCGAATTTCGTAAAACAGGTAGTAACCCGTTTTAAGTATTTTAAAATAAACGAAAATGCCCTTTTGGTAAATATCAATACAAACGCTTCAAAATTAAGATGGTCAGCAATCGAAAATAATAGCAGATGGCAAACCTTGTACCCGGGAGTATGGCCAAATGAAAATGTTGTAGTTAAGTATAATAATGAGGTTTTAAAACTTAAAAGCTGGATCAGTGCCAGGATGGAATGGCTGGACAAGGCGTTATTAGCACTTTAATATGCAATTAACTTCCAGGCAGCTTTTTGCCTGGCGTAAAAAATAAAAGCTTATATCTTATCGATGTAAGCTTTTATTTTTTTGCCCTGTATATGTTCAAAGGTAAGCACAAAATAAAGTTTGCCATCTTTCGCTTCGAGCGCTCCTGTTCCTTTGCTTACCCTTCCATCAGGAAAAGTAACGGAAAGATCGTAGCTGGATTTTCCATCTTTTAACGCCTCTTTCCATTGACATTCTTTATTCAGGATCGTGGCGGTCATGATGTTTTCACCGTTGTCTTTTGTAATAACGATTTTGTCTTTGCTGATATCGATTTTGGCGGGATCATTCTTGTTGTCAACCACCTCATCTTTATCATTCAACATTTCCTGTTTAATGGTACGCAGCGCGAGTGTTGTATCACACTGGCCATAAGATATCGCAGTAGCAAAAATGCAGGCTAAGAAAATGATTGCAAATTTTTTCATGATAATAGGTTTAATGACTATGAGTGGATTCGTCTCACAGGATCATTTGACCACAAGTAAACAAAAAAGTTACAACCCGGGGGATATTTTTTCGAAAACAAATCATGTTGCCTGGAACTATTTTGGAATAGAAGAGTGCGGACTATTTACAAATCCATAAAATGATACCGAAGATGATAGGAATAATAATCATAAAAATAAAGTTTAATGGTGAATGGTGTATTATGGGAATTTGAGCTTTTGCAGATTCTGGCCACTGATCTGGACAAGTGAACTGTCATCAGCTTTTATCATGAGATTTTTGATACCGCCAACCTCATTGTCCCTGAAAATAGATTTTTCCAGTTCAAAGGACAAGGTGTTGAAATGGATTTTATTTGATGAAAGATCTACCTCGGAACGTTGTTTTGCTGTTACAAATACATCACCAAAATACATAGCAGCATCCTGTTCATTAATACGATTTCCAAAAAGCAACCTTGATTCATTAAGTTCAACCCGGGTTACTCCTCCCTTTGTCGTATCCAACTTACCAACTATACTAAGCGAGGTATTTTCCGCAACTATCATAGAAAACTCCGGCAGGTGAAGACTGATTTCCTGGTAAATTCTGTGGCGATTATTGTCAGAGCCTGATGAAATTGAAGTATCACCTGTTACAATAAGCGTGTCGCCGGACACATAATACCGGAACGATAAAGGCATGTTTTTTTCAAGTTCAAGTCGGTATGAATCTGATGGAACCAGCACAACATTTTCCAGGCCGTTCAACCGGACATAATTCACCGGTTTAATGGTAATGCTATCTTTTTTTGGGCCTGACCGGGCGATTGTAAACTTGCCGTTTTTATATTTCTGGGTAAGTGCAACGTGAATGCTTGTAATGATCAGCAAAACTGCTATAAAAAGACTAAGTAATACTTTATTGCTTGTTTTCATTTTTGCTTTTATAAGAGTTAAGCGAAATGTTGTTTGATGAAATTCTCAAATCTCGGTTTGAGCTCCTCAATGTCCATATTCAACAGGTATAAATTCCTGAAGATGGTAGGAAGATCTTTTTCTGTAAAAGCGTTTTTTCTGTAAATCGTAGCCTGTGAAACCGCATTGGCTGAAACAAAATAACCGATACCGCGCTGGTTATGTATGATTTCCTGCTGTTGCAAAAATTCAAATGTGCGCATCACCGTATTTGGATTTACTTCAAGTTGGATGGCAAGCTCGCGGACCGAGGGTATTCTTTCCCCCGGTTTCCATTCTTTCAACAATATCTTCTCGCACACGTAGTCTGCGATCTGCAGGTATATAGCTTGTGATTCTCGGAATTGCATATTAATTATTTTAGTCCTTGTTAAACTTCCTTTTCTTTAAAGCGGAAATAAGTGACAATCCAGAATATGGGCGCAAATGCAAATTGTAGGAGGAATAACAGGATGTCGTCTATCCATTCCGGTAAGGTAACCAGTTTCGCATTGTCGAAGTTCCCGTTAGCATAAACCCTGAAACTTGTGAGGCCACTATAAAAGCCGCCCTCGGGCAGCATAGGGTAAAGCGCCTTGCCTACAAACAGTGTAATAACAAGTGCTACACATGCCAGGGCTATGGTGGTTTTGATAAAGCTGAACTTCGCAAAGTAAACAGAACCTAATATGTAAGCTGATTGAACAGCAAGATAAGCAAGGATAAATACCCGGAAAGGATTTGGTTCATCGTTCGTGGTACCAAGGGTTTCAGAATTTCTCCCAAAAACATTTATAACTTTTGCTGGCTTTTCGATCGCTTCCCCAAGGTTCCGCGGCTCACTGGCAATGCTGTTTCCGAAATTCACCATCGCAAAATCAACTATGTAAAATATCACTGTATAGGATATAAAAAAGAACACAACGCCATATAATAAACCACAAACTAACTTCTCAAAATGTGAAGCGGGAAAACTCAGATAATTCATTGCTTTTGGCCCCGATGACAATTCATTGAAAAGCATGCTGCCAAAAAAACAGCCTAAAATACCCAGGCCGAAAAAAAATGTCAGCATCTGCATTTCTGTCCCTATGCCGCGTTCGGAGCTAAAAAGCAATACAAAACTGTACCAGAAAAACAGCATTCCTGCCATCGCTACCAGACCGAGCAGGTATTTTTTTCTATTCTCGCTCCAATGCTTGGAAACGAGTAACGTGAATCTGTTAAAATCGAAAACCTGGTTCATAAATAATTTTTATGCGTTAAAAACGGATTGGATTTTAGCCTGGTTTGTAATAATGGCTTTGTATAACAGCTCGAGGTCAATCTTTGACTCTTCTCCATCTGTATTGGCTGTAATAATCGCACTTCCACGTAAAGATGATTCCTGGTAAAACGCATCATGGATCTCGGCGGGGTCAAACGAAATATGAAAAGAAAGCTTGCGGGAAATATTATCGATGCTCTGATCAAACAAAATCTTTCCTTCGTCGATTATTGTAATCCTGTCAATCAGGTTTTCAAGATCCTTCACCTGGTGAGTACTGATGATCACACATTTATTTTCATTAAGCGCCCCCGCCATCACCTTTCTGAACTGGCTTTTACTCATAATATCAAGTCCGTTGGTCGGCTCATCCATCAATAAAATCGAAGTATTGGTTGCCAGTCCAAGGCTGATCAACACCTTTTTCTTCTGGCCATAACTCATGTTTTGCAGCGATCCTTCCAGTGGGATATTGAATTCAGCAATGTATTTGCGGAATTGCTCCTTGTTGAACCTCGGATAAAAAGGGGCATAATGTTTTTCCAGGTCGCTCAGCGGTACATCAGGCATATGAAATTCCTCCGGGACCATAAATACTTCCTGCAAAAATGCCGGTGTTCTTTCGCCAGGATTAAAACCCATTACTTCGATTTTTCCCTGTCTTGGAAACAACAATCCTGCTATGTTTCGCAACAGGGTCGACTTGCCTGTACCATTTTTTCCAAGTAAACCATAGATAAATCCTGGCTTGAGTTCCAGGCTCAGATCCTTGAAAACCGGCTTTTTAGGATATCCAAAATGTAAATGCTGAACTGAAATCATAGCTTGGTGTTTTAGTGTACTACTTAAATAGTACACACAAACATACGCTGTTTAATTTCAACTCCAAAAGTTTTTTAAAGTTTTTTTGCAGTTTTTTAAGAATTCCCTGCAACACCGGAGGGACCGCCTTCGGTTGGGGCTTGCAAGTCATTCCAAATCACTTCAATAAAACAATCCTTAAATTGCACCCCTATTCAATAATTATGCAAAAAGAACTCAGAAGGGAACAGGCACTCGAATACCATTCTAAAGGGAGGCCCGGGAAAATCGAAGTGGTGCCGACAAAAGATGCAAAGACCCAACGGGATCTTTCTTTGGCATATTCCCCTGGAGTTGCCGAGCCATGTAAGGAAATATATAAGAATGTCGAAAATGTTTATAAATACACTGCGAAGGGGAACCTGGTGGCAGTTATAAGCAATGGTACCGCTGTTCTGGGTTTGGGTGATATCGGCCCTGAAGCTTCAAAACCTGTTATGGAAGGCAAGGGCGTTCTTTTCAAAATTTTCGCCGACATCGATGTGTTTGATATTGAAGTGAATGAAAAGGATCCTGAAAAATTTGTGCAGATCGTAAAGGCGCTGGAGCCCACTTTTGGAGGTATTAACCTGGAGGACATTAAGGCCCCGGAATGCTTTTATATTGAACAAAAACTTCGGGAAACGCTCAAAATTCCCGTAATGCATGATGATCAGCATGGCACAGCGATTATCAGCAGCGCGGCGCTTTTAAATGCGCTCGAACTTCAAAAGAAAAAAATCGATAAGGCCAGATTTGTAATCAATGGTGCCGGTGCTGCAGCGATGGCTTGTGTGCAATTATATGTTTCACTTGGTGCCAGGTATGAAAATTTTATATTGTTCGATAAGGATGGTGTACTGCATAAAAACAGGACCGATCTTGACGAAACAAAAAAACTGTTTGCAGTTGAATCCGATAACCTGACCCTGGCCGGTGCATTAAAAGATGCTGATGTATTTGTGGGTTTAAGTGTTGGTAACGTTGTGACACCTGAGATGGTGAAAAGCATGGCAAAAAGACCTATCGTATTTGCTATGGCCAATCCTGATCCGGAAATTACCTATGATGCTGCAATCGCTGTTCGCTCCGATCTTATCATGGCTACCGGGCGAAGTGATTATCCCAACCAGGTTAATAATGTACTTGGATTTCCATTTATTTTTCGTGGTGCGCTTGACGTAAGGGCCACCAAGATCAATGAGGAAATGAAGCTTGCAGCGGTAAAGGCACTTGCCATGCTCGCTAAATCAGCAGTTCCCGATATCGTGAACATTGCTTATAGTGAAGATAATCTCGCGTTTGGTCCAACCTATATAATACCGAAGCCGCTTGATCCCCGTTTGCTTTCAACAGTTTCACCCGCGGTTGCGCGTGCCGCTATGGATTCCGGAGTGGCACAAACCGAAATCAAAGATTGGGATGCCTATGCGATTGAACTCAACAACCGCCTTGGACTCGATAACCAGGTGATGCGGATCATGGGCAACAAAGCAAGGCTCGATCCAAAGCGGATCGTTTTTGCAGAAGCTGATAACCTGAAGATCCTGAAGGCTGCACAGATTGCATATGATGAAGGAATAGCACTGCCAATTTTATTGGGTGATGAGAAAAAGATCAGGGCAATTGCTGCTGCCAACAAGATTGATATCGAAGACATCCCCATCATTGATCCAAGAAGCGATGAGGCCGAACCTTATCGAAAAGAATATGCTGAAATATTTTTCAGGAAAAGACATCGTAAGGGGGTGAATAAATATGAATCATACAAAATGATGAAGGACCGTAATTATTATGGTTGTATGATGGTGGAAACCGGTGAAGCTGATGGTATGATCTCCGGACTAACAAGAAATTATGCGGAAACTATCAGGCCGGCTTTACAGGTGATCGGCACCGAAGCCGGCGTTAAAAAGATCGCCGGTATGTACCTGCTTCTTACAAAAAAGGGACCCCTGTTTATGGCAGATACAACCGTGAACTTTAACCCGACCGCAGAGGAACTTGCAGACATAGTTCTTATAGTGGCAAAGGAAATAAAAAACTTCAATCTTACTCCAAGGATTGCCATGCTGAGTTATTCGAATTTCGGAAGCAGCGATTCACCCGAAGCAAGATTGGTGGCAGAAGCAAGAAACATTGTAAAGAAAAAGAATCCATCTCTAATAATAGATGGCGAAATGCAAGCGTCTATGCCATTTAATAAGGCGATCCTGAAAGATAATTATCCTTTTAGTGAATTGGTTGACCAGGACGTCAATACCCTCATCTTTCCAAATCTTGCAGCAGGCAACGTTGCTTATAACCTGTTGAAAGAAGTGGGTGGTGCAGATGCTATCGGGCCGATATTGCTGGGATTGAAAAAACCGGTGCATGTGTTACAATTGGGTAGCTCTGTAAGAAGTATCTATAATATGACTTTAGTAACGGTGATCGATGCACAACTTAAATGTAAATCGGTTGCCGGTAACAAGATCGGAAACAAAGGTGCCTGGAAAAAATTCAGGAAAGTGAGTAAAGAGATATAACCGGCACCAGTGCTGGTTGCAGGCGTTTAAGGGATTGCAGATTGGGACTTTAAACCTATCTTCACAACGAATATAGAGCGAAGACATGACATTTTTTACAGAGCTGGGCCGTTACCTCTTAATGATTAAAGGGATGTTTTCCAAACCGGAAAACTGGAAAATGTACTGGAAAGAATTTATGCATCAATGCTCCGAAATTGGCATTGGTTCATTGGGTATCGTGGCCATCATTTCCACTTTTATAGG
>NZ_DATHKG010000097.1:0-36363 GCF_035489435.1 Flavitalea sp. | reverse complement strand
CCAATCTTAGCTACCGAAATTTCGGTTGTGCATCATTGCATTTGCATTCTTTTCATCTAATTCGCAAGCAATCCGTAATTCGCAAGCAATCTGGTACCTGTGCTTTAAAAATATTTCCAATAGGGCCCAGGAAAAAATAACGATTGGTATTGCATCGATTGCTCGTTATAGCCTGGCAATGATTCAGCGCAGTAGTGATTCAGCGTTTGAGGCGGCAGTTTTGTGTGTGGCTGCGTTTGCGGATGACAGCATTATCTCCGCCAATCGAAAGTTAGTTCGGTTTGTATATTAGATCAGGAAGGGAATTGCAAAACGAATACCAGCTCATTTGTCATCTATGACTAATTAAGTGATTGGCTTATACACAAGATTTAATGCTGATTGAATGGTGGGACAACGAAGCCTGCTATATAGGACTCATAAGAATTGTTATGACTGGTATGATATTCCCCCAAGTGGATGAGCTAGTTGGGAGCGGGATTGTGCCTTTGAGCGGCCTTCGTACCGTGGTCGGAGTTACTGAAGCCGATCAGGGGAGAACAAGCACCAGCACTTGAAGAAACCCTAACAAAGCTGATCAGGGCAAAAAAAGCCGATCGGAGACAAGAACCACTCATGGCATGAGCAAAGGTATTAACCACGGGACACAGCCGCAAAAAGGCACAATCCCGCTCCCAACGGTGCGAAGAAGCGACCAAAAACTGTTGCATAATCATGCTATTAAACTTGTGTGCTGCTATTAAACTTTTGGTACCTGTCGCAGGCTCTTATACCACCGGTACAACCAGTATCACAGATACATGTTTATTATCCGACTGTATATCCAGAACAGCATTCAGGGACTCTGCCCTCCTCGATATATCCATTGTTTTTTCATGATCGAACAACAATTCCGGTGCGCCATAAGCGCCATTACTCTGGATCTTGAGGAACAGTGCCGATTTATCGTAATCTATATTGATAAGTATCTGGTTCGCCAGGGAGCTGTTGGCAATCGAACGAAGAGCACGTCTGAATATTACATAAAATTCATAACGCGCCTTCATGTCAAGATTGATGCTACGCACATAGTCATCTACAACCATCTCTATATTCGCCGAGTGACGGTTACGCATAGCCGAAACAAATTCATTCATCCTCAATAAAGTCATCTCCATGTTATCATTTGCCGGATCGATACTCCAGAACATATCATCCATCACAATAATCATCTTACGGCTCTTTTCATTGATCTGATCAATATATTCTTTTGACCGCGTGATGTCTTTATCGGCTTTTATCTTAGCCATTTCGCTTAGCATACTGATATTGTTCAGCGTTGTATCCAGCTCCTTATGGAGATTGCCGGCGATCTGCGTTCTTACCTGTTGAAGCGCCATAAACTTTTTGATGCGCTCACGTTCAATCCAGAATAATATGCAAGCCACAGCAAGTAGTAGTAGGGCATAAAACCACCAGGTTCGCCAGAATGGCGACCTTATCTGGATCTTTATTGAAGTGATGTTTTTACTGGTAATGCCATCCGCGTTTTCTGCCATCACATTAAATGTATAGTTCCCCGGTGGCAGATAGCTATATATAGCCTGCGCCTGCTCATCGGCTTCCTGCATTTCTTTTTCAAGATTTTCAAGCTGGTAATGGTAATGCAGCTTTTGTTCTTTTAAATAATTAAGAGCACTGAATTCTATCACGATGGAGTTTTTATCATATGGCAGATAAACTTTCTCCAGTGTTCTTAATGAATCTACAGGTATCGATTCGTTCCCGATACGGAAGTCGGTAATAGCGGCATCGGGAGGCACCTTTGACTGTACCATTTTCAAAGGATCAAAAACAAGAAAATTCTGGTTGTTGGTAAACACAAGTCTTCCATCTGAAAGCGTATGTGCATCACCGGGATTAAAAGCGTCATAGTTTATGCCATCCCTGCGGTCATAGGTGGTGAATGTACCGATATCAATATTGAAACGACAGATTCCATTAAAAGACCCCAGCCAGAATATTCCGTTCCGGTCGCGGGCTATGCAGTTTATGTTATTCCCGGGCAAACCATCTTCCGTTGAAATGTGCACGGTTTTGCGGGTGTTGATATTGATCATGTCAAGTGCGCCTGATGCTACAATCAATATACTATCATTACGTTGGGCCAAATCAGTGACCACATCGCTCCAAAGCGTTTGGTTGGGCTTGCCTTCTTTTCTGAATATGTCAAGAACCCTGTTAGCTGTTGGGTGAATCTTCAACAAGCCGTGCCCTAATGTTGCTGCCCAGATCATTCCGTCCTTTGCCAGGAACAGTTTATGAACCAGTCCTGTCTCTGCAATCACTGTATATCCTTTTTGAATGTCGTCGCCGGCAATCTTCCGGTCCCATTTGATAACAAGTCCCCCCTGTGTTCCAAACCAGAGGTTGCCGTTAAGGTCCTCGATAATCACCCGGATAGTCCGGCGCCTGAATAAAGGAAGTGTTACCGTTTTATGTTTATCCGCGATACGATCATAAACAATAATGGAACCTTCCTGCAGTCCCATCCAGATCAGCTTTGTTTTTGAATGCTGCACTATCGTCCAGATCGAATATCTGTCTTTGATTGAATCAAGATCGGCCGGAACATTGATGGGATTGAAGTTCTTGTCATAGATATAAAGTCCGGCGCCCCAGCAGCCCACATATACAGTTCCATTATCGATCTGGCAGGCAGTTTGGGTAGAACCGTAAATCATTCCTTTGCCGTTGGGTCTAACGAGGTCGTAGGAGTTAAACATCTGCGCATCGGGGTTGAAATAAAAGATACCGTTGTTGGTACTTACCCAGATATTGTGTTGCCTGTCTTCATACATGTGGGTAATCTTCTCAAACCTGATACTGCGTTCATCCTTGAAATCGTTTTTAACCAGGTTAAGTGGTTTTCCACCCGAGCCATATTCCATCATAAACGGTAGTCCATAAATCCAGAGCTTTCCATTTTCCTGGCGCAAAGTGCCGAGTATCTCATAATAACCGGTGCCCAGGACTTCTTCAGATAATACATGTTCCCTGCTTTCATTTGTTTTCGCATCATGGTAAAACAGTGTAGGCACAGCTACCCTGGGTCCCCAGCTTACAACAAGAAACCTGTTGAACTGATCTGCATAAACGCTGGAGATACTTGTAAGGTGCCCATACTTTGTTATCATGGGATTATTGTCAACATTATTACCGCGATAACTAAGGTGACGGGTAACCGGATCAAATACCGCTATACCCGAATCAGTTGCAAGCCATAATCGTTTTGTGACAGCATCCTCGGTTATATTTATCAAACGCCATTTGTTTGGGATCGGAACATAGGAAGCTGTGTATTCCAGTACATTTTTCTTAACATTATATTGAAGCAGGCCGATACTTGTGATAGCCAGCAACAAATCACCACCGGATGTTTCGAGAATCATTTTAGGGTAATAGATAGTGAGTGGTGTTTTCAGGTCCAGTTTCACCTCCTTGTATGTGAAGTTGCTGGTGTTAAAAATGCCGACTTTGTTATCGGCCGTTCCAACCCACAGGTTTTGCTTTTTATCTACATAAACAAAAGCAATATTATCATCGGGAAGGCTTTGCGGATTTCCGGGATCTGACCGGTAGGTGGAAAATTTATTGCCATCATAACGCTGAAGGCCATTGGCAGTGGCGAGCCAGATGAATCCATTTTGATCCTGGATAATATTATTAACATAGTTGGAAGCGAGGCCACGTGTACTGTTGAAATGTGTGAATACAAACTGTCTTGCCTGGGTAGCGGCCAGTCGCTTACTGTCAGCAGCTACCGGGGCAACCTGCGCCACGGAGCGGAAAGCTGCCAGAAGTAACATCAACACAGTTAGTACTCTGATCAAAGTCTGGATTTAGGTCTCACAAATTTATGAAGAGAAACGTAAAGAGAATTATGAATTATGAGTTATGAGTTATGAAAGATTTCATAACTTATATACCTCACAACTCAACTCACCACTTACCACTCACTACTATAACGAAGTGGCTGCTTCATCAAACAAGTAACTCAACGGGCATTGTTCCAGGATAATCCGAACCGATTTTCCTTCCGTGGTCTTCCATTTGACAAGCCTGATATTATCACCTTCGATTTCTATTCCGGTAATATCACCATCGCTGAAACAACAACAACCTGTATTGAAGTAGGTCGGTTTCACCATAGTTTTTACAAATTTCTTATCGCCATATTCTTTTCGTCTCCATTCAAGTTCCTTTTCCAGCTTAGCTGTCAGCTCCGGATGATTCAACTCACGTGAGCGGTTTATTTGTTTGAGTAAACGCTCAATATGATCAAGCGAAGCGAAAACGGGTTTGTGGGTATGACCGGAAATAAAAATGGTGTTTTTTTGAGTAGCCGACCATTCATACATGATTATATTATGAGTATCGATCAGTTCAAAAGAATCAGAAGTAGTATTTACGCTGATATCAAGAAAACGCTGGATGGGTGTCCAGATTGCTGCTACAATCCACATGCTTACTTTATTTCCGTCACTTTGTTTATCACCCTGGTGGCCATGACTGAGCAGGATAGAATATTCTTCATTATTATAAATTGTTTTAAGTATGATGCCTTCAGGAATTTTTAACTTCTTACCAAAAATGCCTTTGAGATAAAGGTCACGTTGAAAAGAATACTTCCACTCGAGATCATGATTGCCGAAGGTTCTCAGATACCTGTCTTCCAGGAGAAACCTTGCTTCCTCCAGCAGACTTTTCCGGCTTTTTTCCACTACTTTATCCGGCGTGTTTTCCCAGAGCTCTTCGCAGTCTCCGATATTAGCCAGCGTGAAGCCGTTTGTAAAATAATATTCGAGAGCGGCATGATAATTCCCTTCGGCATTGCGGAAATCATCCGCCGCGTCTTTGGCTCCCTTGTGCTGGTCAGAAAAGATTATGTACTTACCCTTTTGAAGGTCGAAGGTTTGAATAAAGCCTGAATCTTCCTTTCCCTTATGAATATTTTCTACCAATGCATTCAGCGATGCAAAAACATCTGCTTTCACAGGTCGGGACGCAAATCTGTTCACCAGCCAGGTGATTGGTTTTCGGAGTAATCGTTGAAAGAATCTGCGCATGTTGGACTGCCTGTCTGTTTTTTCCAGTTTGTAATTTACGGGTTTGGATTTTAAACCTTAGTCACTTAACTGTTCTTTGGGGAGTTCCGGGCAAATAATTTTTGTCGCCAGGAAAAAGTTGATGATTGTTTTGGTACTGATACCAAGTTTATAGTGTTTTTTACTTAGCAAGTTTTTCAAGTAACACCTATGGATTTTTAATTATCAAGTTCAGACAGAAACACCTATTGATTGTTAAGCAAAAACCCCATTTCTTTGACCTTTTAAAATCCCAATACCAAATCCTTTATGAGAATCCCTTTACTTTTCCTGTTCAGTGCACTTCTATGCACAGTTCACTCCTTTTCCCAAATCAGTTTTACGGGAAATTCATCTTCCGCGACTACTCCTGTAAACGCTCCCGCAATTATCGTAGACAATTCTCTTTTAATTACGAGTGGAGTTTCATTCGATGGCGCTAAAGTTAGCGTATCAACTAACTTTAATTCCGGTGATTTGCTTTCATATACCGGTTCTTTGCCTTCGGGTGTTTCGGCAGCTTACAATGGCTCCACAGGCGTACTGAGCTTTACAGGAACAGCAACCGCAGCTCAATACCAGGATTTGTTACGTACAGTCACATTTGCAACTTCATCTGCAGTCGCTACGCAACGTACAGTTCTTTTCAATTTAGGGGTTGATTTTGCGTACGCAGCTAATGGACATTTGTATGAATTTGTGGCTGGTACTTTTACCTGGACGGATGCGAAAACTGATGCTGCGACCCGTACTAAGTTCGGAATGCAGGGATATCTGACTACAATCACCAGTGCAGGTGAAAATGGTTTCATTACATTAAAGTTGGCTTCCAATGGTTGGATCGGTGCAAGCGACGATGATAACTATATAAATGGTGGGGTTACCTACGCGGACCAGGCAGCCGCAGAAGGTAAATGGTATTGGGCAACAGGACCTGAGGCGGGGACGCAGTTTTCGAACAACAATGGAACACCTACCCAGCTTACATACATGAACTGGAATTCTGGTGAACCAAACAATGCAGGAACGATCGAACATTATGGACAGATTTTCGCTTCAGTTTCAACCGGCGAATGGAATGACCTTCCAAATACAAGCCTGCTGGGTTATGTAGTAGAATATGGTGGAATAGGTACCGATCCGGTTGTGGATATTGTTCATACCCGCAATATTAAATTAATGGCTACATCTCTGCAGGCAACCGTACCGGATAATACTTATGAATTGCATGCTCCTCCTGCTGTAGTTGATAATGCATTTATTCTTTATAGTTCAGGAAACATCACAAACGCAAAAGTGAATATTTCCAATGGTTTCAATTCAGGAGATGTATTAGGTTATACAGTTGGTAGTTTGCCTCCAGCCGTTACAGGAAGTTATAATGCCAGTACAGGAGTGCTTTCATTTACCGGAACAGCAACTCCCGGCGCATGGTTATCACTGTTTCGCACGGTTTCTTTTTACTCTTCTTCAAATACAATTGATAGCAGAACAATTTCTTTTTCGGTTGGAAATCTTATCTCTGGAAGTAACGGGCATTTTTATGAAACAGTTTCATCAACCGCAAACTGGAGTAATGCAAAAACCGGCGCCTCAGGAAGAACATATCTTGGTTTGCAAGGTTATCTTGCCACTATTACTTCACAGGACGAAAATGATTTTATCCAGGAAAAGCTTAGTGCTGATGCATGGATCGGACTTTCGGACCAATGGGATTTCATCAACCCGGTAGCAGGAACTTCCTATGCAGCTCCAAATACATCAGAAGGCAAATGGTATTGGATCACAGGGCCTGAAGCTGGTCACCAAATAACAACTGCAAACGCTCCAAACAGTACATCCCTGCCCCCGGTATTCGGTAGCGCGTATAACAACTGGAATAGCGGTGAGCCGAACAATAGTTCCAGCGCCGAACATTTTGCCCAGATTTACTCTACCGGTGCTAGTCCCGGTAAATGGAATGACCTCACTGGTTCAACTACATTGCCTTATGTAGTTGAATATGGTGGTTTGCCAACAGACCCACTGCTTCAGCTTTCAGCGACCAGAACGATGTTTATTGCTGCTATACTGCCTGTAAGGGAGTTGCAGTTCCAGGTTGTAAAAAACCAGCAGAAAGCGGATATCAAATGGTCAACTACTTCAGAAACAAATACGTTTCGGTTCGATGTATTACACAGCGTAGACGGTATAAACTTTACAAAACTTGCAGAGATACCGGCCGCGCGGAACAGCAACAGTTTAAGAACTTATTCTTTCAGACATGAAGTTCCTTCCCATGGTGCTAACTTTTACAAGTTAAAACTTATTGATATCGATGAGAAATTTAGCTACAGCGATGTAAGACAATTAAATTTTTCAGGATCGGATTTTACTATTTCCCCGAATCCTGTCATTACAAACTTTATTGTCTCAAATCCCTTTGATAAGAATTCGATATTGACTTTAAAAAATACAAATGGTGCGGTAGTATTCAAACAAACCATTAACTCATCCCAGGCATCAGTTAATATCAGTTACCTACCTGCAGGTGTTTATTTTGCTGTATTAGTCAGTGAACAACAAAGGTCAAAAGTGATAAAACTGATTAAAAAATAGGTAGGAGAGTTATGAGTTGTGAGTTATGAGTGATGAGTTCAAAATCATTCTTCAATTTTTGTTCCATTTACCAGTCTGTGTAGTCCTGCACTCCTGATCGCAACCGATAGCCATGGCAGAAAAGTGACTGATAGTCATGGCAGGAAAATTGTAGCATCAGAGATATTCAGACAGCAAATAGTTCCTGCTTCCAACCACGAAGATGCAGGGTACAATTGAATTGTTTGATACCCTTAAATATGTCTAAGCATTTTATTGTTTCAATATTTCTCCTGGCGGCTTTCGCGACTGCTCAAAGCCAGGAAAAAGAAATGAATCCCGACCGACCGGATCAAACCGAAGAGGTGCACCTGGTACCGAAAAGAAAGTTTATGCTGGAAACCGGCGTTTCAACAAATCGATTTGACTCAGGAAGAAATGCAAATATTGTAAAGGCAATGCTCCGGTATGGGCTTACTAAAGGAGTGGAGCTGGGTTTTCTTATGGAACAGGGCAGAGATCGAAACCGGTATATTGAGGAAACGGTTCAAAGTACTTATCCACTCGCCCTTCGACTCAAGCTTGCACTACTTGAAAAACATCAATGGCTGCCTGATATTACCCTGGTAACTTATTGGCAGGTTCCGGTTTCAAAAAATGATCAGGGCGAACATGCGCAAAATTCAATCAGCATGTTGCTTGCTTTTCTCGATGAGTTTTCAGACAAATGGAAACTGGAATATAATGCAGGGTTCCAGCAGGAAGCTTTCAGCAAAGACATTGCCTGGCAAGTTTACACTTCAATTCATTATAAGTTCGCTGAAAAAGTAGAAAGCTTTGTTGGCAGTTATTCCCAGTTTCAAAAGCACAAACAGCCTTTCCACAATGTCGACGCAGGCCTGGGATTTAAATTGAAAGAAAATTTACAGTTAGATGTTGCTGTCGGCACAAGTGTAGATTATCCGGAACGCAACAGATTCCTCACAGTTGGTTTTTCGGTTCTGCTTTGACCGGTTAATTTTTTCTTTATATAATGGTGGCACAGTATTTATCATTATCTGTGTACCAAAAACATCATCCTATTAAAAGATCTATACCAAAGCGAATCCGCGATTATTTAGTTTGATACTTTTCTGTCAGTGAATGATATTGTAAATGCTAAAATTCCGTGCTGATGATTTTAGATTTTCAGCATGCAATATTTCCACTTTTCGAGTCATACGTTGCCTGGATAGAGGAGCTGCTCTTCTTTTCTACTCCATCACATTCATTTTCGAGGTGATGATATGCGGACATAACTATACTCATTACCTGTTCGGAATAATCAGTATCATTTGCAACAAATCCTTCCATTGTTAAGGAACCGAAACGCCAGGTGGAGTTGACAAGTTTCATATACCCTGAATTAAAGGTTTGGGCAGGTGTATCCCAGTTGATTTTTATCAGATTTAAATTTGGAAAACTCTCAAACTGTCCTATAATAAAAATTTGATCAGGGAAGATGTTGACATATCCTCTGAAACTACCAAGAAGCTTTTTCATAAAATTGAATATTTACTGTTTAAAATATTAATTCTACTAAACCGCTATCAAGTATTATTATTAAAGGGATCTTGAAGTTTGTATTCTCTGTTTATTTTGACTGCATTCCAATTTCATGCCTATGAAATTTCCACATAATTCAAACACACTCGCTCGCTGCGGTTGGATTTTTTCACACAAAAAATGACCCGTCATATCCCCTTGGTTGCTGCACGCTCAGCATGCGACTTAAACTGGCGATAACTTCAATCGTATAGTGTTACCTGTTCCAAAATTTGATTCATCGAAATTCCCGGAAATTATGCCCGGCTTTTTTATTCTGGGGCTACAATACCCAGTTTTCAAAAATCCATTTTTCTCCCCAGGCGAAGATTACATGCGCAAAAAGAATGCAGCTCAGATACAATTTCAGTGGAACAACGGGGGGATGGGAATGAATCCGGAAATACAATCTCCATACGGCAATTCCCGCGAGACCGGTTACAAATCCCAAGGTTGTTGTGGTGACCCAATCCATGTTTATGACCTGATGCAGCCACAACCATATATACACGAATGAAAAAGATAATCCGACAGCATAATGGGCAAATATTCCGGCACCCAGGCTGCCGGCGCTTCGCGAACATCCGCCTTCTGTTGTGGTGGATGCGGTGAGCATGGTTCCAAGTATCCGGATCACATTTATTTGTTCACCCGTGATAATATGAAACAGCAACACAAAAATTGTCATTAAAGTTGTCGCGGCAATACCAGCAATAATGGCAATACCCGCAGTTAAGATCTCGTTATGCAAGACATAGCAATTTTCAAATGATCGCCTAAAACTTAAATCTATGCTTAACCCTATCTTTAAAACTTGTCCGCTATCGTATCTTTTTCCCTATGCCTTGCTTTTCCGACTTCCAGCAGAGTTTGGGTAGATGTTTCCAGCTGCAGGTTATTCTCGTGTGATTTTGCATTAATGAAAACCACAATACAGGATGCACCAACTGATATAATATCTCTGGCCCTGGACTCGTTTTCTATTTCCGGAAATTGATCTTCACAGGTATCAAAAACCTTTACCCATGTTGACCCGAATTTTGCGGCTGGTAAAACAAAATCAATTGTGTCGTTGCCCGCATTAAATATCATATAAAAACTATCGTCTGTCATCTTTGCTCCATAATCATCCACACATCTCAGGCCAAGGCCATTAATAAAAATTCCAAGTGACTTTGCATAGTCTTCCTGCCAGTTAGGTTCAGCCATCTCAACACCATTAGGCATAAACCATACAATATCTTCGATGCCGATTCCCCGGATTGGCTTCCCCTGGAACCAGCGGCGACGCGAAAAAGCAGGGTGCGCTTTCCAGAATTTGATTAATTGTTCAACATATTTTTTCAGGCTATTATCCATTTTTTCCCAGTCGACCCACGAAGTCTCATTATCCTGGCAATAGGCATTGTTATTGCCATTCTGAGTTCGGCCGAATTCATCCCCGGCCAGGATCATGGGAACTCCCTGTGACAAAAATAAGGTTGTAAAAAAGTTTCTTTTCTGCCTCGCGCGAAACGCATTAATCTGCATATCTGTTGTTGGACCTTCTGCTCCGTAATTGCAGGAACGGTTATGATTATCCCCGTCGTTATTATCTTCCTGGTTAGCTAAGTTATGTTTGTGTTCATAACTCACAAGATCATGCAAAGTATAGCCATCATGAGAAGTGATAAAGTTGATACTGGCAGTGGGACGGCGGTAGTCATTTTCATACAAATCGGGACTACCGGTAAACCTCAGTGCAAATTCACCCAGCATGCTGTTTGCCCCCCGCCAGAAATCCCGCACACAATCGCGGTACATCCCGTTCCATTCGGCCCATCCCGGCGGGAACTTTCCCACCTGGTATCCGCCTTCACCAACATCCCAGGGTTCAGCTATCAGTTTAACCTGTGAAATCACGGGATCCTGGTGAATGATATCAAAGAAGGCACTGAGCCGGTCTACCGCATGTAGTTCCCTGGCAAGTGCCGATGCAAGATCGAACCTGAAGCCATCCACATGCATTTCTTCAACCCAGTATCTCAGGCTATCCATAATTAATCTCAACACGTTTGGCATCCGGGCATTGAAAGTGTTGCCGGTACCGGTATAATCCATATAATGAATTTTGTTGTCACAAAGCCGGTAATAAGATTCATTGTCTATGCCTTTAAAGGAAAGGGTAGGGCCATTTTCATTACCTTCTGCAGTGTGATTATAAACTACATCCAGTATAACTTCAAGCCCGGCTTTATGAAAGGCTTTCACCATCTCCTTAAACTCATCCACCTGGGCTCCGCCATCTTTATTTGAAGCATACCTGATATCGGGTGCAAAAAAACCAATCGTATTATAGCCCCAATAATTTACAAGTCCCTTTTCTGCCAGGTGACGATCGCTTACAAAATGATGAACAGGCATCAACTCAACAGCTGTAATCCCTAAGGACTTAAAATATTTTATAGTTGTGGGATGTGCCAGTCCTTTGTAGGTACCCCTTATTTCTTCGGGTAACTCCTTTTGCAGTTTTGTAAATCCTTTTACATGCAGTTCATAAATAATAGTCTCATGATAGGGAATGTTGGGCCTCCGGTCATTCTCCCAGTCGAATGAAGTGTCTACAACAATGGATCTTGGTATATATGGGGCACTGTCAATCGAATTAAAAGCCATGATTTTATCGGGATGATTCAGGTCATAGCCAAACAACGCATCATGCCACTGAATAGTTCCCGAGATCGCTTTTGCATATGGATCTATCAGGAGTTTATTTACATTGAACAATTTCCCATCTGCCGGATCATATTTCCCGTGGACCCGGTATCCATATAACTGGCCAGGCTGTACACTCGGCACATAACAATGCCAGATATGATGGGTTCTTTCTTTAATCCTGATTTTTACAGTTTCATATTCATCCTCTTCAGATTGAAATAAACAAAGCTCTACCCCTTCTGCATTTTCTGAATACACTGAAAAATTTACACCATCCCCATCCCAGGTTGCACCAAGGGGATAAGGTTTTCCCACGCGGACCGCTAATCTCGTCATACTTTGTTATAAAGGTTAATTAATCCCACTTATCTCAAAAGTTATACCTGTTATTGCCTATAAATCGCACGGAGCCCAAGACATACTAATTGTACGCCTCTTATTCTCTTTATCAGCCGTTGAAGTTTCAACGCTGCTCATTTTTAGGGGTGAATGAATAGGTCTTTCCTATTTCAAACTCAGTAAAAACACGGATGATTTATAGATTGGGTAAACCCGGATATCCATGTCAATTCAGCCGGGATCAACTAAATAGGTCATTTTATTCCCAATTAGCAGTGTAGAATCCGTTTTTACACCATTTTTTCTACAATACCCACTTCCCCTTAAATCACCTTGAAATGTGGCAGATGTTTCACAAAACGTGGTTTTGGGTGTCTAAAGGGTCATTTCCGACGGGGAAGAGGGTTGGCATTGAATTGCTTTGTTATAATGTCATTAAAATTAAGTCACCAGTTAAAATAATTTATTTATCTGCATGGATATAGTTTGCTTCTGCCATCTGAGATGGGATTTTGTTTACCAGCGCCCACAACATTTATTGTCAAGATTCGCGAAACGGTGCAGGGTGTTTGTTGTTGAAGAACCAGTTTTTACTGACCAGCCATCATATCTTAATGTCAGTAACCGGGATGAACATCTATTTATTATTACTCCTCATTTAAGCAATAGGGCGCCTGGAATTGATCACCTGCAGGCGCAACGCGAACTATTGAGTCCTTACTTTCGTAACCTTGGTTTAAAAGAGTTTATACTCTGGTATTATACCCCCATGGCAATGCCCCTTTCCACCGCTTTACCATCACCGGCCCTGGTGGTTTATGATTGTATGGACGAGTTATCTGCTTTCAAATTTGCCCCGCATGATATCAAAGAAAGGGAAGCAAAGTTGCTTGAGGTCGCTGATCTGGTATTTACCGGGGGATATAGCATATATGAAGCCAAAAAGCATTTGCATAAAAATATACATGCTTTTCCGAGCAGTATAGATAAGGAACATTTTGCGAAGGCCCGCAATATACAAGTGCTCCCGAAAGAGTATGACAATATCCCTAAACCAAGGATGGGATTTTATGGAGTACTGGATGAACGTTTTGATATTGACCTGTTAAGGGATATGGCTGCGATGCGACCTGATTGTCATTTTATAATGATAGGTCCTGTTGTTAAAATAGAACCTGAAATTCTGCCCCGCGCTGAAAACATACATTATCTCGGTAGCAAATCCTACCAGGAGTTGCCTTACCACCTTGCCGCATGGGATCTCGCCTTAATACCGTTTGCTATTAACGAATCAACGCAATTTATAAGTCCGACAAAAACGCCGGAATATCTCGCGGGCGGAAGACCGGTTATTTCAACACCGATCAGGGACGTTGTTACCCCCTATGGTGACGAAAATCTTGTTTATATAGGTAATACAGGAGCTGAATTTGTAAAAGGAATCGAATGGGGACTCGCCATTCGCGACGACCCTGGCTGGCTTAGAAAAGTAGATGAATTCCTGGCTGATATCTCATGGAATATAACTTGGGAAAAAATGATAGCACTGATAAAAGAGACAAAAGAGCAAAAACCTGATAACTTAAAAAAGAGATCCAATGAGCATGTTTGATTATTTAATAGTAGGGGCGGGCTTCGCAGGTGCGGTGCTTGCAGAAAGACTGGCATCACAATCAGGAAAAAAAGTATTGATTGTTGACAAAAGAAATCATATCGGTGGCAATACCTATGATTATTACAATAGCGATGGCATACTTATACATAAGTATGGCCCACATATTTTTCATACGAACTCAAAGGAGGTGTTTGATTACCTTGGTCAATTCACTCCCTGGAGACCATACGAACATCGTGTGCTTGCAAGCGTCGATGGAATGCTTGTTCCAATCCCAATCAACCTTAATACAATAAACAAATTATATGGACTGAACTTATGCTGTGATGAGGTGGAAAAATTCCTTGCATCAAAAGCAGAACCCAAAATACGTGTCCAGACTTCCGAAGATGTAGTGGTGAGCAAGGTTGGACGGGAACTTTATGAAAAGTTCTTCAAGAAATATACAAAAAAGCAATGGGATCTTGATCCATCTGAACTGGATGCATCTGTAGCTGCCAGGATCCCTACGCGCAGCAACCGGGATGACAGGTACTTTACTGATACCTATCAGGGAATGCCATTATATGGATATACAAAATTGTTTGAAAAATTGTTATCACATCCCAATATCAAGGTGATGCTGAATACAGATTACAAGGAGATTCAAAACATGATTCCTTACCGGGAGATGATATATACCGGGCCAATAGACTATTACTTCGACTATTGCTATGGTAAACTTCCATATCGTTCGATCGAATTCAAATTTGAAACTGTTGAATCAGAAGTTTTCCAATCGACCGGCACAATAAATTATCCCAATGAACATTCTTATACACGCATAACCGAATTCAAATATCTCACTGGTCAACGTCACCCGAAAACTACCGTGGTATATGAGTTTCCTAAAGAAAGCGGTGATCCATATTATCCTGTACCCAGACCTGAAAACGCAGATTTATATAAAAAATACCAGCAACTGGCAGCGGGCATGAAGCGTGTGCATTTCACAGGCAGACTTGCAACCTATAAGTACTATAATATGGACCAGGTTGTTGCACAGTCATTGAAACTTTTTAAGACAATCCATACTCCTACCGAAATAGATTTACATGCAAATGGAAATGGAACAAAAGTCCTCATCGTGCCGTCCTGAAATCTGGGGTGGAATCGAATGCACGATTAATCGTGTAGGCGATAACTATCGGGATCAACTGGAAAACTCAGGACACTATGAACGGCCTGCTGATATAGACATGTTCGGTAGTCTTGGTCTACGGAAGCTCAGGTATCCTATACTCTGGGAGAAACACCAGCCAACAGAAGAAACGGCAATCGACTGGACCTGGACCGAAAGCCAGTTGAATAGCATCCGCGAAAATGGTATGGATCCCATCGCAGGCCTGGTGCATCATGGCAGCGGGCCGCGATTCACGGATCTTACTGATCACAAGTTTCCGGAGAAACTTGCCGCATATGCCACGAAAGTAGCTGAGCAGTTTCCCTGGATAACTTACTATACGCCCGTGAATGAACCATTAACAACGGCAAGATTCAGCGGCTTGTATGGATTCTGGTTTCCGCATGGACTTAACGATGCGATTTTTCACCGGATACTGATAAACGAGCTGAAAGGAACAGTGCTGGCAATGAGAGCAGTCCGCAAAATCAATCCAAACGCACAGTTGATTCAAACGGAAGATCTCACTTTTATTCACAGTACCGCGAAACTGTCTTACCAGGCGAGATATGAAAACAAAAGACGCTGGCTCACCAATGATCTGTTATGCGGCATGGTTGATCGCCAACATTTTTTCTGGAAGTATTTTGTTAGCCGCGGTGTCCCGGAAACTGACCTGGAATTTTTTCTTGAGAACAAATGCCCGCCGGATATAATCGGGTATAACTATTATGTAACCTCTGAAAGATATCTCGACGAAAACCGGTCACTCTATTCGCCCGCTACCTATGGCGGAAACCGTAGGCACCGGTACGCAGATACGGAGGCTGTGCGTAAAGGTCAAAGCAAAGGACTAAAAGTTTTATTGCAGGAAGCCTGGGATAGATATAAACTTCCTCTTGCTGTAACCGAATGTCACCTGAGCTGTACCCGTGAAGAACAGTTAAGATGGTTCCGTGAAAACTATCTCAATTGTTGTGAGCTCAAAAAATCTGGCGTGGATATCCGTGCGATTACTGCCTGGTCATTATTGGGAGCCTATGACTGGAACAGCCTTTTAACCAGGCAAGACAACCGGTATGAATCCGGAATTTTTGATTTAAGTGATAGGAAGCCAAGGGCCACAGCACTGGCGAAAATGGTTAAGTCTTTTGCCGGCGGTGGAAATTATGAAACACCGCTCATGGCATTGCCCGGGTGGTGGCACCAGCAAGGTAATAAGCCAATATACCCGTCTTTGTCAACAATCTCCCGTACTGTTGAGCCATTGCTTATTATCGGTAAAACCGGTACCCTGGGAAAAGCGCTCGAACGAGTCTGCCAGTTACGTTCAATTCATTATGTTTCTCTTGGGAGGCCTGATATAAATATCCTGGATGAAGAAAGTATAAGGGCAGCATTTGAAAAATATAAGCCATGGGCTTTGATTAATGCTACCGGCTTTGTGCGCGTTGATGAAGCAGAAGATAATCCTGCTGAATGCTATAATATAAACACATTGGCACCTGGACTTCTGGCCAAAATTTCTAAGTTATATGGACTGCAGATGGTCAGTTTCTCCAGTGATCTTGTTTTTAATGGAGACAAGGCAGCACCATATCGGGAGGATGACACCGTTTTGCCTCTTAATGTTTATGGTCAGAGTAAAGCCAGGGGAGAGGAATTGATCCTTGCTGAAAACGAAAAATCTTTGGTTATCAGAACAAGTGCATTCTTTGGTCCATGGGATAAATACAATTTTGTTTATTCTGTCCTGGAAGCATTGAAAACCGGTGAGCAGATCGATATTGTTGATGATGTAATTGTTTCCCCTACCTATATTCCTGACCTTTGCAATGCTGCCATGGATCTCCTGATAGATGAAGAAAAAGGTATCTGGCATATTTCAAATACAGGAACTACAACCTGGGCGGCTTTTGGCGACATTATTGCTGCGAAGGCCGGTTACAATGGTGGGAAATTAATATCTAAACCACTGGCTGAAATGAGTTGGAAAGCAAAGCGGCCTCTTTATAGTGTATTGGAAAGTGGAAAGGGAATAAAGTTGCCAGCCCTTGACCACGCGCTCAGCCGGTATTTTGACAACTTATCAGTACAATAAATCGAAAAAATGGCAGGCAACAAATTCATGTTCTCGACTGGAATCGAAAATAGTTATCCGACGATCCTACTCCCAAATGGCCAAACAAAAAGAGTAGACGAAATGGAGAAATGTGGACATTATAAACATTGGAAAACAGATTTTCAGTTAGTCAAAGAGCAGGGGATAGAATTTTTAAGGTACGGGCCACAATATTTCAGTACTCACCTTGGATCCGGTCAATACGATTGGTCATTTATAGATGAAGCGCTCAATGAATTGAAGCAACTTCATATTACTCCCATCATCGATCTGTGTCATTTTGGAGTACCTGACTGGTTGGGTAATTTTCAGAATCCGGATTTTCCGCATTATTTCGCTGAATATGCAAAAGCCTTCGCGCGGCGGTTCCCGGATATTCAACTTTATACTCCAATCAATGAAATTTTTATAACGGCAATGTTCTCGGCTCAATACGGTTGGTGGAACGAAAGACTACAGTCAGACCGGGCTTTTGTAACTGCATTAAAACATCTTTGCAAAGGAAATGTGATGGCAATGCAAGCCATATTGAAGGTTCAGCCAGAGGCAACTTTTATCCAGAGTGAATCTTCCGAGTATTTTCATGCGATGGATCCGCTGGCCGTTCCGAAGGCCAGGTTCCTTAATCAAAAAAGATTTTTATCGCTTGACCTTACTTATGGATATCCATTGAACGTCACTATGTATGAATACCTGCTGTCGAATGGCATGTCGCGTTACGATTATGACTGGTTCATCCAAAATCAGGTAAAGGCGAAATGTATTATGGGCAACGATTATTATGTTACCAATGAACATCTTGTATTTCCTGATGGTCACACACAGGCTGCCGGGGAAATCTTTGGATACTATGTGATCACCAGCCAATACTACCGACGTTACAAGCTACCCATCATGCATACTGAAACGAATATCAGGATGCCTGCATGTAAAGAATGGCTGTTGAAACAATGGGCAAATGTTCATCGCCTTAAAAATGACGGAATACCGATTATTGGGTTTACTTGGTATAGCCTTACTCACCAGGTTGACTGGGATTCTGCACTGAGAGATGATGCAGGTAATGTGAATGAACTGGGTCTTTATGATCTTGACCGGAAAATTATGCCTGTTGGAGAAGCTTACAAAACGCTTATTTTCCAATGGAAGGATATACTAAATGAAGAAAGTTTTGGATTGACGTTTGATAGTTGGTGAGTTCGTTCCTTCGGCAAGATACTGCTCTGGATGGTACTTTTGGCCTGGTTCGATTTCTCAGAATCAACGTACAAATAACTTTCCTGATTTAATAATATCTGCAGTAAATAGAGAAAAAAGTTGTAGACCGCTAATCTGTGCCTTGCCCTCGTTTTCAGGTGAGCCACGCTCAGCAGCAGCCTTTTCACAAAACGGATAAATTTCATTTGAAACGCTTGCAGTTTTGGCAACGAATTTTTTCACGGATGTTTTGGTTTGTTCCATTTTAACGCTTTTATACAGTTGTTCAATTATTGTGCCTTGTAAAACAGGAGAAATATGTAAAGTTGGGTGTCAAACCCATTGCCAGGGCGGGATTGGGAAGATTCTAAATATACGATGTTCCCCGCTTTTAAAAAAATATCTTATTCAAAATCTTTGTTTTGCAGGTCAGTGCGCAAACATCGTATCTGCTCATTATTGAAGCCTGGTTAAATTAAAGGGCATCTGTGTTGTGAAATGATGCTAAGCTTCCACGATTTGTTCATAGTATTAAGTTGCGTAATGAAATTGCCATACTAATGGTTAATGATTGAATGCGATTTAAAAGATCTTTTCTAAATCTGGCAATCAGTAATTCCTGTGATCAATAGTTCTTCTGTTATACAGCGACATTCTATTAAAGCATCTCATCTTATGCATATAGAAAGATCGTCCTATGGCACATACTTTGCAAATACACCGGTATAACTTCATTTTTAAAAATTCAATCTTACATTATGGCTAATACAAAAACCGCTGGTTCAAATACCAGTAAATCGTCTCCTGCAAAGGGTGCGACAAAATCAACGAACGGTTCAAAAACGAGCTCAACAAATGGTTCAAAAGCCGGTACATCCCAATCCGGTTCCTCAAAAACTGCAGCAGCTTCCAATGCAGGGCAGGGACAAGGAAATACTCAGCTTGAGAAATACTTTCATGATGCGTTGAAAGATATTTACTGGGCTGAAAAACATCTGACCAAGGCACTTCCCAAAATGCAAAAGGCGGCAACAACAGACCAACTGAAGTCTGCAATTAAGGATCATATTGCACAAACCCAGGAACATATTACCCGGGTTGAACAGGTGTTCGAAATGATTGGCAAAAAAGCCCAGGCCAAAAAATGTGAAGCTATGGAAGGTCTTGTGAAAGAAGGTGAATCTATTGTCGAAGACACCGAAGATGGAAGCATGACCCGTGATGTGGGTATCATTATGGCAGCACAAAAGGTTGAACATTACGAAATAGCAACCTATGGGGGTCTTGTATCACTTGCTAAAACAATGGGTCTTGAAGAGGCTGCAAGTCTTCTCGGCCAAACACTGGAAGAAGAAAAGCAAACCGATGCCGGTCTTTCTGAAATCGCAGAAAACAATATAAACTGGGAAGCTGAACAGGAAGACGAAGAAGATTCAGAAGATAGTGACAGCAGTGAAGAAAAGTAGTCAGGCAATTAAGAAGAGTAGTCAGGCAATTAAGAAGAGTAGTCAGGCAATGTAGAAGAGTAGTCATTTAATATGACTATAGTGCATTTAGTTCATCTTGTGCATTGTAACAGGTATGATTCTACGGGCATGATTCTGAAATGTCCATGTATTTACAGATGCACTCTATCAGGCGCAGTTACCAGAAAGGAATTTAACAAGGAAGGCAAAACAAATACTGCGCAATCCCAACTGAGTAGCTTTCAGCATCTGGGCTGTAAACCAGGACCGGTGAGAAGCTGGAAGCGATCAACATATAAGTAGTTTTTGAAAAAAGGGTTACCTCCGGGTAGCCCTTTTTCAGACCTGCTTTGGAGAGCAAAGTGGCACAGGCTGCACTAAGCGCGTGCCAATAGGGAAAATACAATCCACATGCGTAACTTTGCAATAAGATTACAAACCTTTAGCCATCGAATTGTTTTTGTGATATATTGTAGTAATTTTTGTTTGAGAGTCAACGTGTTGCTTTATGAGATCCGTCATTACAGGTACAGGTAGTTTTATACCCACTGATATTATAGATAACAGGGAATTCACCCTGCATGACTTTTACGACGACCGCCATCAGCGGATTGTTGGAGCAGCAGGAGAAATTGTAAGAAAATTTGAAAAAGTCACAGGTATTTATTCCCGGAGATACGCAAATGACGGTCTGAATGCTTCGGATATGGCTACCAGTGCCTCCCGGTCCGCCCTGGCTGATGCTGGTATTGATCCCGAAACACTTGATTACATTATTGTGGCTCACAATTTTGGTGATGTAAACAAAGAGGGTATACAATCGGAAGCTGTTCCTTCACTGGCCTCACGTGTAAAACAATCGCTTCAGATAAAAAATCCTGACTGCGTTGCTTATGATCTCCTTTTCGGTTGCCCGGGATGGATACAGGGTGTTATCCAGGCAGATTGTTTTATTAAAGCCGGGCTCGCAAAAAGGTGCCTGGTCATTGGTACAGAAACATTAAGCCGGGTTATTGATGTTTACGACCGGGACAGCATGATCTTCAGTGACGGAGCGGGAGCAATAATTCTTGAGGCTAATGCGGAACCAGGAAACGAGGCTGGTATCCTCGGTTCGGTTGCTCAATCGCATTGTCTTGAAGAAGCAGATTTTATCCAAATGGGCAAATCGAATTATCCTGATTCAGATCCACATATCCGGTATATGAAAATGGCTGGGAGAAAAGTATATGAATTTGCATTGAAAACAGTGCCTTTAGCCATGAAGCAATGTCTTGAAAAATGCCAGGTCGACATCTGTGAACTTAAGAAGATTTTTATTCACCAGGCAAATGAAAAAATGGACAACGCCATCGTCAAAGAATTCTATATGCTCTTTGCCGACACCGATGTTCCATTGTTTATCATGCCCATGAATATTCGCGAACTTGGAAACAGCTCAGTTGCTACTGTACCCACCTTGCTGGATATGGTACGGAAAGGAGTAATACCAGATCATTCCCTGGCCGCCGGAGATATCATTCTGTTTGCTTCAGTGGGAGCGGGCATGAATATCAATGCTGTTTGTTATCGTTTATAAAATCTCAGCGATGCAGCTAACGAGTTTATTACAAACTGTTCCATCTTTATCAAGCAGGGGATTAAAAATGGTTACACTTATACCACGGCATCTCCCGGTAGAAAGTGCTGCTTTGATGATGGTTTGGACCTCATCTATTTTCAATCCACCAGGCAAGCGATAATCAACAGCCGGGTTGATTTCATCATCAAGAACATCTGTGTCAAAATGTACCCAGCAATGATCAGTCAATGATCCATTTATTTTTTCGCTTACAATTGTTGCAATATTAAAGGCGCCCTGTTTTGTTACCTCAGTTGCAGGGATGCAATTGATTTTCGTTTTGCGGATATCAGGCGACTGATAAGCGGATGCTTCATCCTCATCACGCTGACCAATATGAATGATGTTTTCATCATCCACATATGGCCTGGATTGATTGATATCTGCCACATATGGCCTGGATTGATTGATATCTGTGAGCACCGCCGGCCCTCTGCCTGAAACGATGGCGAGGTCCATATCCGCCACTTCACCAGTAACCGATGTTTCGGGTGAATAAAAATCGGCATGGGCATCTATAAAAACGAGTCCTGTTTTTCCCGACCCTTTTAAAGCAGACATTATCCCAATGAGGATGCTGCAATCTCCACCAAGAACAATTGCGAACTGATTTTCATTGAGTACTGTTTTAACTGCCTCATTTAAGGACAGTGAAAAGCGTTGAATTGCCCTTGTATTCAGGCAGCCTGTATCCGCATCTATTTCTGAACTATACAGATAGTTCAGGTCAGGTATATAAATGATTTCGGGGACCGCGTTGATCATTCCCGCAAATCCAGCTTTTAGAAAACAGTCTGCAAGATGCTGGGTACCCGTAGGCTTCAGGCCGAGGATGGAAGCAGCTTGAACTATTCTTATCTTCTTTTTCAAATCAAGTAGAGTGGTGAGTTGTGAGTGGTGAGTTGTGAGTTGTGAGTGGTGAGTTGTGAGTGGTGAGTGGTGAGTTGTGAGTGAAGTTGTTGAGTGGTAAATGGTGAGTTTGTAAAGTGCTAAGTTCTTGATAAATTAAAGTGATGAGTTATGAATTGGTGTAAATTCATAACTCTATCACTCACAACTTCACTCATAATTCATAACTCATAATTCATATTTCTCTTAGTTTGCGTCTTCCGATTTCTTAAGCTTGTTAATCATGTTTTCGACCCCGGTCTTGTTTAGCGGGTCGGGTGCCTGCGGAAGTGCCTGTTGCGCAAACTTCAATGCATTTTTATAATCTCCATTGGCAGAATACCCCCTTGCCATTCCGACTTTTGAGGTAAACTGGTCAGGATTTTTCTTATAGTTTAATTGGAAAATTTCCATTGCTTCTTTTGGTTTTTTCTGTCTGATCAGTTCACGGCCATATCCATGCAGCTCCTGCATGCTGGCTAAAGGCAGCGCTGTTTTCATCAGGGTCGTAGCTTCTGCATCACGCCCTAATTTTTGCAGAATCTGGGCCTTTGTAGCCTGGGGTCCAAAAACAGTGTTGCCGCCAAAAACGGGACCTGAAGCCGAGTCAGCCCACAGTAAAGCCTGTTCAAGGTTCACATTGCGTTGTAGTGACCATTGGGCCGCCTCCTGCCATGTTTGCCAGTAGAATCCTTTTTGACTGCGTAATTCATCACGGAAAACCGCAAGCTGATCATTGGTGTAATTGGTAGTAAGTTTAATAGGTATCATCAGCTTCTCCCAGGTCAGTGCTATTGTAGCAGAAGTGTCGGTCTGATCCATAAATTCGAACTTCAGTCTTTCAACGCTGTTTGGAATTTTAACCGGCTTTACTTTGACGCGCAGCACATCCTCTTTGTCATCATAATAATAGTTGCCCCAGGATGAATAGTTGCTTGAAAAAATGGCCGTTGACTCCAACGAATCATAAGCTATAAAAAATCCGTATTTCCCTTTTTTCAACGGTTGACCTTCAATCAAAACATCGTTGGAAAATTCAATGATGGTATTTTCATTGGCTCCTGCACGCCAGGGTGCAGCTTTGCTATTTCCAAAACCCTGGTTCTCAAAACCCTTGTATACCAGTTGGCCCCAGATTTTACCATCGCGGCCATTAACCCCGGGCCTGCTGTATTGAATAAGAACATCAGTAAGACCAACGCGTTCGCCGACCATGGCTTTTTTGTTATTGCCACTTGGCAAACGGGTTAATGTGATCTGTGAAAAAAGGGAGGTTAGCGCCATCATGGCGAGGGTTAAAGTAAAGATGCTTTTCATTTGAATAGTTTTGTAACGAAATTTACAGAACCCCCTCCGGAACCGGCTTAAAGAAAGTTATGAGTTATGAGTTATGAGTGATGAGTGGGGCAAGAGAGTTATGAGTTATGAGTTATGAATTACGAAAGAAAGATCAAGAGAGTGATGAGTGATGAATTGTGAGTGATGTGGGAGACAAATGAATTAATTTAACTCATCACTAAGCCCCTCGCCACTCACTCATCACTCATAACCAAATTCCGGTCTTACGGTAACATCAATGAATTCAAAAAAACCTCCTTGTCTCTACCTTTTAATTTTATCGCACCGAGCGGAGTGGAGATAAATTCTTTAACTAAGTTTAACTCAGAAAGCAGATCTGCAGAAGCAATGATCTCAACCTTATACTCATTGCATTTATTCAGTATCCTGGAAGTAGTATTCAATACATCACCCGAATAGGTTATGTCTCTTTTTATTATTCCTACTTCACCGGCAACAACACGTCCGCAATGTATGCCCGCTTTAAAACCGGGAACCAGGCCATAGTTATGAAGGTACCTGGCGTGTAATTTTTTGATCTGCAATTTCATGTCAAAAAAACAACGGATGCAGTGAATGTTTTCTTTGCCGTCTTCATAATTCCAGGCAATCACCACCTCGTCACCCACATATTGATAGATACTGCCCTTGTTTTCCAGTATAGGGGCAGTAATGTCTGCAAAAAAATCTTTTAATAAAGAATGATATTTTTCATCACCCAGTTGTTCGGCAATAGTGGTGGATGAATTAAGATCAACAAACATAAATATCCTTCTTTCTTCTTTAGGCCTGTTGTATTTGCCGCTGATAATATTCCAGAAATCCGGCTGGCCGAATTTGCTGTTGACCTGGAGTAATAACTGCGTGATGAAAACCACGAAAGACCAGGCAATTAAGGCTTTAACATGAGATGTGTCTTTCAAAAAGGCTATAAATGCTGTTTTGGAAACAGGGTCAGAAATTTGCTTGCCTGTTTGCATAGGTACCACGATTAATCCCATTAAAATGGTCACCAATGTTACTATAGCTATAAAAACGGTACTTACGATCAGCAGTGTATAACCATATGGTTTATCCTGGAACTTTACATTCACATAAAATACAAGCGTAGATCCGCCAATCAGGGCACCTATCAACCCGGCACCTACATTTTTAATGGCAGAACCCATGAAAGAATACCGGTCTGAAAGACCCAGTGAATCTGCAGTGTTTAGTAAAAGCCAGTCATGAATGGTGATGAGGAGACCCATTATCATCCAGCCAATGATAATGATCCTTAATTGTTTCCACCTGATCTTTGTTTGTCTGTTCACGTTGTATTTAGTGGTGAGTGGATTTTTGAATTATGAGTTAAGTTATGAATAATGAATTCTGTTGCCAAAGTTTCATAACTCATAACTCATAACTCATAACTATCTTTACTGTTGTTTATCAGGCAAAATCAAATGGAACTTTGTACCATGATCCAGTTCTGATTCCGCAAATAAGTAACCGTTATGGTTTTCTGCAATACGACGGCAAAGGGACAATCCTATACCTGATCCGGGATAGATGTCACGCCCATGAAGCCGCTTAAATACTTCGAAAATCTGTTCAGAGAATTGTTGTTCAAAACCGATCCCGTTGTCCGTTACAATGATATCATAGTAATTGTTGAATGCAAGTGTTTTGCGGATATATTTTGCAGCTTGTTCCTGTGATATGGGTATCGCTTCAATTGTAATCCTTGGTTTGGTTCCTGCCTTTACGAATTTCAGGGAATTGCTAAGCAGGTTGAAAAAAAGCTGGTTCATTTGAAGACCTACAGCCTGTATTGCGGGAAGCCGCCCTATGGTTATCTCTACTTCCTTTTCTGTGATCGTCAATTCGAAATCATTAGTCACGGCCTTTACAATGTCAGTGAGTTCTACAGGTCTAAACATCGAATCGTTTTTCAACAATTTTGAAAAATTCAAGAGGTCCTGTATCAACAAAGTCATGCGTTCCGCTGCAAGACTGATTTTGTCAAGAGTGAGTTGTGTTGGCTGGTCAATAGTGTCCGAAGATTTCAACCTGCTGGTAAACACCCGGATCTTGCGAAGCGGCTCCTGCAGATCATGGCTGGCGACATAAGCATATTGAGCGAGTTCATCATTGGAATAAGTTAGCTGTTCGTTAGATTCTTCGAGTTCTTCATTCGTTGACTGCAATTCTTCTATAGCAGCCGCCAGTTGTTCTGTTCGCTGCTCCACCAGTTTTTCAAGAGCACGTTGGTTCTGCTGCTGTAGAGTAATATCCTGTGAAGTGCCATTTATTACAACGGGAAGGCCTTCCTCATCAAAAACGGTTTTTCCCTGAACGTGAATGATCCTTTCCTCGCCGGTTATCAAGTTAACCGCAGTATATTCTGCATCGAATAAACCATCTGAGCCAGGCTGAAGGGCGGCTTCTATAAGCAGTCTTACTCTTTCATCATCGTTCTTGTGGATTACGGCAGAAGGCGGACCCGGATTATTTGCGTCATCAATGCCAAACCAGTTTAATAGTCGGTCAGAATAGGTAATATAACCTGTTTTAGCGTCAAGACTCCAGGTACCCAGTTCAGCGAGTTCGACTGCCTCCCTTAATGAAGATTCTGCTATTTCGAGCTTTTGCTGGGCTTTGATCTGGTCGGTTACATCGATGGCAATGTCAAGCACCGCATATACTTCACCTTTCTCGTTAAATACAGGAGTATAGCTGATATTATAAAAATTATAAGTCATTACACCGTTCTGAACAATCTTTACCTGCGAACCAACTGATTGAAACATGACACCGGTTGTAAAAACATCATCCAGGATTTTTAGGAAAGGCTGACCTTCCGTCAACAATTCCGGCATTGCTTCTCTTAACGGTAAGCCAATAATGCCAGGGCCTTTTCCAACAATATCGATGAAAGTCTGGTTGGGGTTTTCAATTATCAGGTCACGGCCAACAAATAATCCTATGCCTGCGGGAGCCGACGAAATAATACTACGCAATTTAGTTTCACTTTCTTCCAGTTCTTTCATGGCAACCACCTGTGCAGTCACATCAACTGCCATATCGAGTATCGCATATACCTCACCGTTAGTACCGAATAGTGGTTTATAGGTGACATCAAAATAGCAGGTTCCTCGTACACCATTTTTGATTATTTCAGCCCGGCTGGCTTTACCTTCATAAGTAACACCGGTCTTGAAAACCCGGTCTAGGATATCAGGAAATATTTGTCCACTTAGTTCCGGAATTACTTCGGTGATTGGTAACCCGATTACAGAACTGTCTTTACCCCAATAGTCCAGCATTATTTCATTGGCAAATTCTACGCGCATTTCCTTGCCAACGTACAGGCAGGTAGCGACGGGCGCTTCTTTTATTAGAAGACGGAATCTTGCTTCACTCTCTTCTATTTTTTTACGTGATTGTACCTGCTGGGTTACATCTGTAGCCACGACAAGGACCCCTGATACTTCCTTGTTTTTTCCAAAGGTTGGCTGGTATAATAAATCAACATAAATCGTTTCGACTTTTTCTTTTCTTAGGATGTTCACTGAAACTTCGTTCGCTGCATAAGGCGAGCCCGAGCTGATTACCATGTTGAGCAAATCATCAAAGCCTTGTCCCGACAATTCTGGCAATGCCTTCATCAGCGGGTTGCCCACCAACTCATTTGAACTGCGGCCTACCAGTTGTCCATAAAAAGGATTTACCATTCGAAATCTAAGTTCATCTGCATCGATCACGGCTATACCCACGGGTGACTGGTCAAAATAGGCAAGCAATTCCCTCTGGGTGTCTTCTATTCTTCTTTGCACCATCACCTGTTCCGTAACGTCAGTGGCCATATCCATAATACCATATAATTCGCCGGCGGCGTTGAATAAAGGTTTATAGGTAAAATCGAAATAACGGGTAGTCAACACCCCGTTTTGTAAAAGTATCGCCGGTTCCTGTTTGCCCTCATAAACTTTACCCGTGACGAATACTTTTGTCAGAATTTCAAGAAATGGCTGCCCTTTTAATTCAGGTACAGCCTCAACAATTGGTTTGCCTATAGCTTCCTTGTTTTTTCCCCAGAAACTCAGCATCAGATCATTCGCAATTTCTATTACCATATCGTGACCTGTAAATAAACAGGTTGCCACCGGGGCTTCCTCAACAATTGACCTGAACTTTTCTTCATTTGTTTGAAGTATTTCTCTTGCTTTCGCTTCCGCCATGTATTGGTCATGAACATCTGTTACTGTGCCGATCATGCCGGCATAGTTCCCATTTTCATCATATCTCGGTGTGCCTTTATCAATTGACCATCTGTAGCTGCCGTCTTTTTGACGCAGGCGATATGGGGCATAAAATGGATGTTTTGCGTTGTTGGCTGTCGTAAATTTCACGGCCAATTCAGCCTGTTCATCGGGGTGTGTTGCCGAAACCCAGCCCAAACCCAGGCTGCTTTCTTCAGTCTGACCAGTGATATCATACCATTGTTTGTTCAGATAAGTGCACCATCCATCAGGATCCGTGGTCCATAAAACGGCAGGCATTGAGTCTGTTACCATTCTAAAATACTTCTCCCTGCCGGCCAGCTCAACTTCTTGTTGTTTCGCGATCCTTAATTTCTCGATAGCCTTCGTCGTTTCGGTACAGGTCACCAGCACACCTTCTACAATGCCTGAATCGTTACGCACCGGGCTATAGCTAAACGTCCAGTAAACATCTTCAAGTTGTCCGTTTCGAAAGATCGGGATGAGTTGATCTTCCTTCCAGGCCGGCTCACCATTTTTTAACACATCTTCGATCAGTGGATAAATGACAGGCCAGATTTCCGGCCAGGTTTCATGTGCGTTGGCGCCGAGTGCTTTGGGATGTTTTCCATTATTACCGAGGCTCGGCCGGTAAGCATCATTATAAAACTGGATCAATTCATCACCCCACCACAGAAACATAGGAAATTTGGCAGTCAACAGGATGCCCACTGTAGTTTTGAGACTTTGGGGCCAGGTATCGGGTTTCCCGATTGATGTGTTAGCCCAATTAAAGTTCCGCGTTCGTTCTCCCATTTCCCCTCCACCCTGGAGAAAAGGGTAAAAATTGTTCATCACAGATAGCATACACTCAATTTATAAAGAAACTGGACAGGCTGGTAAAAAAAAATGTGAATGTTGACCAACTCTCTCTTCGCTTGCTACCGAAATCCTGCCACGAAGAAGATAGATATGAACCATGACTTATGAATTATGAAAGATATTCATTCCCGTTGGGCTTGATGTCGCATAGCCCTGGATGACCCCCCCCGGCATGGTAAAATCGGATTGAGGTAAAATCGTCGTATATGATTGAAACAAATAATCGGATGAATTGTAAATAATCTCGGGTTCGTAAAATTATTTTGATTATGATAAAAATGTGCTGTGTTATTTGTTTAATGATGTTTGTGCAGATATCTATGGCACAGGATGCAATTGCCGGGAAACGGGTAAGTGCTTTCAATGTGGGGGCCGGAAAACCGGCTATCCAGGGCTATGACCCGGTTGATTATTTTTTGAAAAACAAAGCAACAAAAGGCAAGGCTGATTATACTTACAACTATAAGGGAATAATTTATCGGTTTTCATCAGCAGCAAATCTTGCAGCATTTCAGAAGCAACCCGAAAAATATGAGCCTCAATACGGCGGATGGTGCGCTTTTGCGATGGGCAATGATGGGACTAAAGTGGAAGTTGATCCGGCAACTTTCCGGATTTACGAAGGCAAACTGTACTTATTTTACAACAGCTTTTTTAATAACACACTTAAGACCTGGTTGAAAGCTGAGCCTGAACTAAAAAAGAAAGCTGACAGCAACTGGCCGAAACATTATCACTAAAGCTTCCATCAAAAACATAAATTATCCCAATTCAAGATGAGTCTCCCAACCAAACAAAAGTTATTATTATAACTTGTGTCAATTGTACATCCCTCTACTATTTAATAAAAGTCCTTTTTATGACCTTAAACCTTTCCCGTAATGAGTATCAATAATGTAGTGACCTGGATCTGCCGCATCGTGGCAGCAGCAATTATGATGCAAACATTGTATTTTAAATTTACCGGTGCAGAAGAATCGATCCTGATTTTTACCAGGGTCGGAATTGAACCCTGGGGCAGGTATGCATCAGGTGTGGCGGAGCTTATTGCATCCGTGTTAATACTGATTCCACGAACCTCGGTGATTGGAGCCTTGATGGCTGTTGTCATCATGTCCGGAGCATTGGTTACTCATTTATTTATAATTGGGATTGAAGTGGCAGGTGATAACGGACTGTTATTTATTTATGCATGTATTGTAATGATCGCTTCCATTTTTATTATTTACCAAGGCCGACGGGGAATTATAGCTATAATCCACAAACCTGGAATTCAACGTTAATAAACGGCGGCCGCGCCATCAAATCAAATTTCCTGGCAATTTGCCACTATATTTTATTCTTGAAAGTTAACTCCTGATAAAACAGCACAAGCAGCCAGGAACTCGTCCTGTACTACACTATCGGCTGCTACCATGTTGTGCCGTCTGATCAGCTTATGAAAAAAATACTTACCATTAACCTTCGCTTCCGGTTCTTCGCTTACCGCCAGCCATGCCTGGGTTTCTGCACCTTTGCGTAAATCGTCGGGTGCACCCGGTCCTCCCATTTTTGTAGGGACCCATCCGGGATCCAATCCATTTGAATACACATCTGGCCATTTGCGGGCAACTGCAAATGCAAGCAGGAGGTCATGGAGTTTTGAGTCAGCATATGCCTGGTATCCGCTCCATGACTTCTTCTCCCAATTCAGGTCATCCATCCGGACATTGCCCTGATGATGCAGGCTGGAACTTAAATAAATTAATCGCCCGGGACGGTTTATTAAAGCAGTGAGAATGTAAGGTGCAAGACTATTTACTGCAAAAACAGTTGCAAGGCCATCCTTTGTAAGTATTTTCTTCGGCTCACGGTAACCTATAGCCGCATTATATATGATAGCATCAAGAGTTCCTGCATCATTAACTTTACCGGCAAGTTCCTTTGTTTGTGATAGGATCGAGAGATCTCCTGTTAAGCAATGCGATGCCTTTGGATTTTGTTTCAAAGCATGTTTAGCCCTGTCTTCGTTTCGGGCATGTAGCATGACCTCGTGGCCCTGGCTTATCAATAAGCGTGCTGCCATGCTGCCAAGCCCGTCTGCGGAGCCAGTGATGAAGATCTTTGCCATTCGGGAGGAATTTATTGCTCATCCGTAAACCTACTAAGTAATTATACCAAATTTTTGTGTTGATTAATCAATTTATTTTGTAACCCTGTCCAGAAATGGTCTCTCATTAAGATTTGCTTAAACCATATGCTAATTCTTTAATTTTTCCGATGAATAAAAGGGGAGCTATTGTAGTTATTGACGATGATTTGGACGACCACGAAATTATACAGGAAATATTTAAGGAACTGAATCTGCCAAATGAAATCAAATATTTCGGCGCTGTGCAATCGGCGCTTGATTATCTCAGTCTCCATCAAACTGAACCTTTTATCATCATCTCTGATCTTCATTTGCAGGAAATCAATGGATTCCAGCTCCTGGATAAAATAAGAAACAATGATGAGATAAGCCGTAAATGCATTCCCTTGATTTTTGTAACGACCGGCACCACAAAAGAAAACCTTGCAAGGGCATACCGATTATCCGTCCAGGGCATTTTTTACAAACCCCCGCAATACGAGAAATGGAAAAGCCTGCTGAAAGATATTTATGATTACTGGCAGGATGCAATTACGCCTTGATTGATAAACGGTCCGGAATGATGGGTCTGAAATAATGGTCCGAAATGATGGTCTGCAGTCATCAAAATGCCGTTATTGAGAAGTCATGAATGACCTATTCATTTCATCATCAAAAATTCAGCGGACGTATTGAGTATGGCGATAGTGAAATCTCTCGATGATTCTTAAACCCCTGATGATTCTTAAAACCAAATTTTAAATTTGACTGATACATCAGTCAAAGCTGCGTATATTTGACTGATACATCAGTCAAACTATGGGAGCCCAAAAAAATAAACACTCGGCAGCCGCAGTCAGGATTTTGAAAGTTATAGGAGACAGTATCAAACTTCGCAGGAAGCGCCGACTACTCACGGAAAGCATTATGGCCATAAATGCAGGTATTCCCCGTTCAACACTTCAACTGATAGAAAAAGGAAGTCCGACCGTTTCGATAGGATCTTATGTTGAAGTACTCTTAGCGCTCGGTGCCGAGACAGATCTGATCTTACTTGGGTCAGATGACGCGCCCGGGAGAAAAATACAGGACCGTGAGCTTATCGCAAAAAGGATCATGAAAAGCAAAAAGGATCATGAAAGCAAAATAGATCATGAAAAATAGATCAGTAGAGCTATGACGCACCAGGAAATATCTATACTCAGGTTACAAAATCAACTGTTACTTGCCGGAAATCGGTTGCCTGCCGGAAATCAGTTACTTACCGGAAATCAATTGCTTACCGGAAATCGGTTGCCTGCCGGAAATATTCAAACTGCAGCTCAACTGGTACACCATTTTGGCGCCGTGCAGGGCCAGGAGTATGAGCAGACTAAATGGGGACTTGGTATTCGCCTGCCTCATCTCAGCAATACTGATATTGAAAAGGAAATTGAATCAGGAATAATTTGCAGGACGCATTTATTAAGACCAACATGGCACTTCGTGCATGTCGATGATATTTTATGGATGCAGGCACTCACTTCAGAAAGGGTACAGGCAATCAACAAGTTTATGTACAGGCAGCTAGAACTCACAGATAAGATCCTTGATCGGGCTGCAGGTATTATCCGGCAATCGCTGGGCCATGGTGAATCTTTGACGAGGGCAGAACTATCAGCTATACTATCCCGCCATCGTGTCAATGCCGAAGGACTTCGCATGGGTTATATTATGATGAATGCTGAATTGAAAGGTATTGTTGCTAACGGCAAACGAAAAGGAAAACAACATACTTATGCATTGCTGAATTCCGTTCTTAAAACAACAAACAACGATGGTGCAGGTAAAGCCTTTAAAGCGAGAATCACAATCGCCAACCCGGTAAACAACAAACCAAATAAGACAGATAAAGAAGAAGGATTATTAAAGCTTGCTGAACGTTATTTCAATAGCAGGGGACCAGCAACTATAAAAGATTTTTCAACCTGGTCCGGTCTAACCATTGCAGATTGCCTTTTGGGAATCAGCCTCAATGGCCAGTCGCTCGATAAGTTTAGCTTTGAAGAAGAGATTTATTACCATATCCATCCAAAAATCTCAGGTCCGTCCAAAGTTTCAGACATCCAGGCCAATTCCAATCTTTCCGGTATCAAAAATATTTCAGAAACCAGGAAGGCTCTCAACAAAGACTTATTTCTGTTGCCTGTTTATGATGAACTCATCATGGGCTACAAGAATAGAAAGTCCATCATGCAAAACTTTAAAAAAGGACAGCAATATAAATACGACTGCATGATTCTTTATCAGGGACAGGTTATCGGCACTTACAAACGGGTCACCAAACAGAATTCCGCTTTATTTGAGTTTGATTATTTCAGAACCCCGGATAAAAAACAGAAAGGCCTGATCAAAGCCGCATTGAAAACATTCGAAAGCTTTACTGGTTTGAAAGTTGGCGTTTTAAAGAGTTGAAATCTCCTAAAAGCCCCGAAGACACAGAGGAAAAATTCTCAGCTTTTCATACATAATTTTTGTAACTTAATAAGACAGAACACAGGACACAATTATTGTTGAAAGATATTTGTCCGCACTCCGCAATTAATGCTGAAAAATATTGTCCGCCCTCCGCAATTATTACTGAAAAATATTTATCCACCCTCAGCTGATGGTCTTATCGAAATAGATGTTACTGAAAGTACAAGAGCTTTTTTATTTATCGAAAGAAAATGTACTCCAGAGAAAACTTATTGAACCTTTAAGCAACATACATGTGCAGTCCTGCCAGATATCTTTGTTCTGAAAGCAAAATTTATTCACTCATCTAAATCTTGCAACATGAAACAAGCCACCACAGACACTCTCGCTTCGAAGTTCAAAGGCACAATTGTCAGGCCAGAAGATCCGCAATATGACACGGTTCGAAAAGTTTATAATGGCATGATAGATAAACGGCCGGCCATTATTGCTATCTGTGCAGATACGGCCGATGTGATAGCCGGTGTAAACTTTGCCAGGGAAAACGAAATGTTACTGGCGATAAGAAGCGGAGGTCACAATGCCGGAGGTCTTGGTATTTGTGATGGAGGACTTGTCATTGATCTTTCCGCGATGAAAGCAGTCAATTTTAATGCAGAGGATCGTACGGCGCAGGTCAAAGGTGGCTGCCTGCTGAAAGAAGTGGATGAAGCCTTACATGTTTTCGGAAGAGCTGTTCCATCCGGTATTTTTGGAACCACCGGTATAGCCGGGCTCACACTCGGTGGTGGACTTGGCCATCTCACCCGTCATTACGGTTTGTCTATTGATAATCTTATTGAAGTAGAAATAGTGCTTGCAAGCGGTGAACTAACAACTGCTTCTGCAACAAAAAACCCTGACCTGTTCTGGGCTATAAGAGGCGGGGGTGGAAATTTTGGAGTAGTGGTTTCATTCAAATTCAAAACAGTTCCTGTGCATACTGTTTATGGTGGACCTATGCTCTGGGATATCACTGAATCAGAAGAAAGAATGACCTGGTTCCACGACTATCTATCTCATGCTCCTGATCATATAAACGGATTTTTTGCTTTTCTTGTAGTTCCTGCAGTCGAACCATTTCCGCCAGAACTACATTCTAAAAAAATGTGCGGCATCGTCTGGTGTTACACCGGCGATCCCGAAGAAGCAGAAACCTTTTTCGCCCCGATAAGAAATTTCAAAAAACCGGCACTTGATTTTGTTGGCACTATTCCTTTTCCCGCTTTGCAGACCATGTTTGATGCTTTTTATCCTCCCGGACTTCAATGGTATTGGAAAGCGGATTTCGTAAAAGATTTGGGAAGAGAAGCTATCGCCCTTCATGCCCAATTTGGCAATTCAATGCCACACGGATTATCGACCATGCATTTGTATCCGATCAACGGCGCTGCATCCCGGATAACCAAAACCGATACAGCCTGGAACTACCGCAACTGCAACTATGCCTGTGTAATGGTAGGTGTAGATGCAGACCCCACAAATAAAGAACCCGTAATAAATTGGGCAAAAGAATATTGGCAAGCTTTGCATCCATATTCTGAAGGAGGGGCTTATGTGAACTTTATGATGGAGGAAGGCGATGAAAGGGTGAAGGCCAGTTATGGCGATAATTATGAAAGATTGTCAATCATTAAAGCCAAATACGATCCACAAAATCTTTTCCGTGTGAATCAGAATATTACCGCAAAGGTGCAACAGAATCAGCCGGTGTCAGAGTCCGGGGAACCTGTGGACCAACAATCAGGTGATTGAAGTAGGTAATTGAACCAGTGTACTCAGCCATTCAGGTGATTGAATTAAGTGATTGAACCAGTGGACTCAACCATTCAGGTGATTGAAGTAGGTAATTGAACCAGTGTACTCAGCCATTCAGGTGATTGAAGTAGGTAATTGAACCAGTGGACTCAACCTTTCAGGTGATTGAAGTAATTGATTGAAGTTGCCTGTTGGCTGTCACGATTACCCCCTGAATATGTCGCTTTTGCACAGTTCAGGGCAGGAAATGTTTTGACATCTTTGTATCGACGAAAATCAATGTCAGAAATTATTGTCAGAAAATTAATGTCATTTACTTAAGTCTATACAATAAAACATTTTCAGCCATGAGTATAACAAGCAAACAAAACATCGCTCCTCATCTTTGGTTCAACGACAGGGCAGAAGAAGCAATCCGCTTTTATACCGGTCTGTTCCCAAACTCAACAATTACAAATCTCAAAAAATGGGGACCGGGTACACCATTCCCGGAGAATTTAATAATGATAGGAACATTTGTGATAGATGGGTTAGCTGTCCAGGCATTTGATGCGGGCCCCGAGTTTACATTCAATGAATCTGTATCCTTTGTTGTTTCCTGTAAAACCCAGGCAGAAATAGATAAATACTGGTATCAGCTTACCGAAGACGGCGGCCAGGAAAGTCAATGTGGCTGGGTGAAGGATAAATTCGGATTTTCATGGCAGATTGTTCCGGAGATGTTGGTTGAGAAATTGAACGGAGAACCTGCCCGCGCAGCCAGGATGTTCCAGGCAGTGATGAAAATGAAAAAACTCAACATCAGGGAACTGGAGGATGCTTATAATATGTAACCGCTATTAGTTCCTGATTTTGTCCCCACACAGTGAGTTGAGCGTTCACTGGTAGTATACGTAACACCCTGGTCCTTTTGGTTGGTTCCATTTTTTGCCTGATTTCGTTGAAGCCAGTGTCGTGCAGTTGCCTGAATTTCACTTTGCTGATTTTGCACGTTCATGATGTTCACTCGGTTCTTCCCTTCGCCGGATGGGCCTTTCGGTTGGTTTGATTTGCCACTGTGATTCCTGGTTAATACCATTGTTCATGCCGGGTCTCTGCTGTTGTCTCCGATCTGCTTTTAGTTCCCTGATCGGCTTTTTTA
>NZ_DATHKG010000096.1:0-143790 GCF_035489435.1 Flavitalea sp. | reverse complement strand
CGCATTGTGATATTGGAGGGGCAGGTGGACATTTTTCTACCCAGATAGTTACATACAATCCTTCCATTCAATCAATAAGTTTTGATCTTCCTGCTGTTGAAAATATAGCAAAACGTAATCTGCAGGCTATGAAAGTGAATCATAATGTGGCCGTAGTTTCGGGCGACTTTTTCAAGGATACATTTCCCAAAGCGGATGTTATCACTATGGGAAATATACTGCACGACTGGGACCTTCCAACCAAAAAAATGCTGATCAAAAAAGCTTATGATTCTTTACCTGCTGGTGGTGCATTCGCAGTAGTTGAAAACGTAATTGACGATAAGCGTGAACAGAATGCATTTGGAATGATGATGTCACTAAATATGCTCATTGAAACAGATGGTGGTTTTGACTATAGAGGCGCTGATTTCCTTGATTGGGCAAAGGAAGCCGGTTTTACTTCCATGAAAGTGATGCATCTTAACGGTCCAACTTCGGCACTTATAGTTTATAAATAACCGTTATAATGCTGTAGATATTCCAGGGATAAAAAAGGATACAATAAGATAAAATGTCGTAAACATTGAAGGGGCTTAAGCCTTGTAAATCATTGTAATAATCTACTTTATATAGTCAAGAATCAGAAAACCGGATGCACCGTTCTTAATTGCCGGGAAAGGAATAACAGGCCAGTTCTGTTGTTCCTTTCTTTTGTGATTTCTGATGCAGGAAAGAGGCGTAATTTAGCTTATCATGGAAATGAACCAGGAATTGAAACTTGCCGTATTGATAGATGCTGATAACATACCCTACGCAAATATTAAAGGGATGTTGGAAGAAATTGCAAAGTATGGTATACCAACTTTCAAAAGGATCTATGGCGATTGGACCCGGCCTTCATTGTCTGGCTGGAAGGGCGTTCTGCTGGAAAATGCCATCACGCCAATTCAACAATACAGTTATACCAAAGGAAAAAACTCTACGGATTCCGCGTTAATTATTGACGCAATGGATATCTTATATACTGCCCAGGTTGATGGCTTTTGCATCATTTCCAGTGACAGTGATTTTACAAGACTCGCAACCCGTTTAAGAGAAGCCGGGAAAAAAGTATTTGGAATGGGTGAAAAGAAAACACCTGTTTCATTTATCGCTTCCTGTAACAAATTCATCTACATTGAAATCTTAAAGATAGAATCAAAACTTACACCCGCTCCTGTCACTATAGCAAGAGAACCTAAAGGTAGAAACAGCAGGAGCAAGGTTGCAACTGGCAAAATACTGAACGAAAGGCCCGTTGAACAAAATGCCAGTGCGCAAAAAGTGATGGCTGAGACAGCTGTTTCCGGGCCTGTACCAATGGACAGAAGCCTACCCGAAAAAGTAGTTGAAGACAGGCCGGCAGTAAGCCGGCCGGTAGCAGTATCAACACTGAACGATGGTGTAATCAGGCTTATTACTGCAAGCATAAATGATCTTGCAGAAGAAGATGGGTGGGTTGGCCTGGCGGTTCTCGGCGCCTTGATAATGAAAAAACAGCCTGATTTTGACCCAAGAAACTACGGCTTCAAAAAATTAGTGGAACTGGTTAAAAGTATACCCCAGATCGAAATTGATAAAAGAGAATCGACGAAGAACAACGTTTCGCACTTCTATGTAAGACTTAAAGAAAGCTATGAGCTATGAGCTATTAGTTATGAGTTATGAGTTATGAGTGATGAGTGAGTGGTGAGTGTGAGTTTTCTTTTGAGGAAGTGTTTTTGAATTGTGGGTATCAGCCATATACTTGATAAATTGTTCCTGAACTGTTCTCGGGCCTGTAACATGGACCGAATCTCCATTCTGCATATATGAAGCTATCTCCTTAAAATATTTCTGAAAAGAGTTATGAATTATGAGTTATGAATTATGAAAAAGACCACTCACCACTCACTCATCACTCATCACTCACCACTCACTCATCACTCACTCACCACTCACTCATCACTCATAACTCATCACTCATAACTCTATGTACGGTTCATTCTTCGAAAACGCTGTTTCAAACACTACGCCCTGGCACTGAAGGTGATTATATTTTAGCATTGTGTTTAATTAAAAAATAAAAACACCTTGTCAATAGTAAACACCTTGTCTATGCAAAAAACCCCCTCAACCCCCAATCACAAAAAGATTTTGTTTGTCACCGCACCAGCAGACGGACATTTCAATCCCCTTACAGGACTGGCAAAACATCTTCAGAGTCTTGGATACGATGTTCGCTGGTATACACAGGACTCGTATAAAGAGAAACTCACTAAACTGGAGATTCCACATTATCCCTACCTGCTTGCCCCACAATTGCACCAGGGTAACTTCGAGACTTTTTTTAAAGAACGTGAGAATCAAAAGAGCCAGACAGCAAAATTCAAGTTTGACCTGGAACATGTATTTATCTTGCCGGCAACAAAAATCATCCTGGATCTGGAAGAAATCTATAAAGAGTTTTCATTTGACCTGGTGATTGCTGATATCTTTTCATTTGTAATTCCTATGATCAAAGCCAGACTCGGCGTTCCGGTTATAGCAGCGGGAATTATACCTATGATGGAAACTTCGCGTGATTTACCTCCCGCCGGACTGGGATTAACCCCCTCTTCAAACCAAATTGGTAAGTTTGGACACAATGTATTAAAATGGCTTACCAATAATATCATTTTCAAGAAGCCAAATAAGCTTTTCAACGAAGTGCTTAAGAATTTTGGTGCAGTTTATCCCGGCAAAAACATCTTTGACATACTTTATTGCTCATCTGATATTGTATTACAAAGCTGTACACCAGGCTTCGAATACAAGCGTAGTGATCTGAGTAAAAATATTAGATTCGCCGGGCCATTATTGCCATATTCTTCCAAAAAAAATCGTGAACCATGGTATGATAAAAGGCTGGCTCAATACGAAAAGGTGATAGTCCTTACGCAAGGCACTGTTGAAAAGGATGTAAATAAACTGATCGTCCCAACGCTTGAAGCATTAAAAGATTCAGATGTTTTGATTATATGTACTACCGGTGGTTCACAAACGGCGGAGTTAAAAATAAAATACAACAGGTCAAATATCATAATTGAAGACTTTATTCCCTTTGATGATGTTATGCCTTACGCGGATCTGTATATTACCAATGGCGGATACGGGGGTGTAATGCTGGGAATACAAAATGAACTTCCACTGTTGGTTGCCGGTGTTCATGAAGGTAAAAATGAAATCTGTGCAAGGGTTGGTTATTTTAAATTGGGTAAAAATCTAAAAACCGAAACCCCTAAACCTGCGCAGGTTGCTGCTGCAGTGAAGGAAGTATTAGGTATCCCGGTTTATAAAACGAATGTTATAAATTTAAGAAAGGAGTTTTCCAATTACAACCCGAACGAATTATGTGCGAAATATGTGGCTGCATTGACCCAGTCAGGCAATGATGGCATTGAAGGAAATGGTAGAGCCGGAAGTCATGCGCGCCGCAGGGATTCTGCTATATATTGATGATTGTTTAGTGCGGGATCAGGGTAAAGTTCTATTCCTTTCTCACCCTGTTAATTTCATCAGGGCCTGGTTTACTGGTGTAGTTCTTCGATCCATTCCCAAAGGATTTTGAATAAGTCAGCCGAAACACGGGAAATATCCGTGTTTCGGTATCGAAGGCAACATGGTTCTTAATTCCGAAAGCCTCTTTTGTAATAGTTCCATACCAGGAATGAATACGCATCGTCCGGAAGATATCAGAAACAGAGAGTTGCAGGCGACCATAATTTTTGTTCAATTCTTTCTTGATGCCCGCATTGATTGAGCCCATCGCACTTACTTTAACAGTGCCATTGAAGGTCTGCGAATTGTACCAACCTGAAATTTCAGCCGAGTAATTTTTTGTAAGCTGGAATGTTTGATTGAAGTTCAATGACCAGGCGAAATAGGTTTTTCTCACAGGAAGAAGTGAATAATTCAATGCAAATTGCCGCCAGCCTGCAACGAGATTAATATTGCTGTTCCACCATTCTGTTAGTCGCCATGGACTATTTATTTGCAGGTTAAGATAATTCTTGTAACGCAGATTTTGCGGCGACACGTATAGAAGCCTGGAACCTTTACTTTCAGTCAGTTGATAATTTGCAATCGGATGATCATCCCTGCTAAGCATCATTGTGAAGCTGTGGTTGCGATATATGTATCCCAATTTAAGATTCCTACTGATGGTAGCCCTCAGACCCGGGTTACCGGTATATACCGCTGTTGCATCACTGTAACGCACAAACGAAGCAAGGTCGTTATAAGTCGGTCGGGTAATTCTTTCTGTATATGAAATCTGCCACTCGCTTTTAGAACCTGGGCGTAAAACAACGAAAATAGCAGGGAAAAATTTTGACATATTCCTGCTTAGCAGTTGTTTACCAGTGACGGGCTCTTTCATTTCCGTGCTTGCATATTCATAGCGACCCCCAACAATGAAATTGGCGGCTTTACCCGGTCTGAAATTAAATGATGTATAGGCAGCAGCGATATGTTCATTCATCATGATTTGATTAATAGTTTCCGCCCGGCTAACCAAGCTGCCATCAACCAGGCTTTCGAGACCTGATAAACTGCTGCTTTGAGTGAGGTTGCCTTTGAGACCTGCTTCCATTTTTATTGTTGTCGTGAGTTCCTTTTGATAATCGGATTTTAAAACTGCAACTGATATCTTCGTTTGGGCAAAGCCATATTGAAAAGGTGAAAACATGGTGTCGTTATTCCCAACTGGTTTTTCATTTTTGTCTTTCAGGCTTGTTTGAATAGTAGATGGATTTTCATTTTTGAAATGAAGGAAATCTGCCCCGAAACTCAGTTTTTGTTGTTTCGGAAAGAACCGGTCAAAAAAAGTGGAGACTGAATAATCTTTCCAGTCATTCGGGCTTTTGATAAGACCCTTAAAATAAAGCAGGGAGTCGGGCATTAGCAGATAATTCGATTGGTCCGTAACCGTCAACATCCGCTTACTTAAATTGCCCGATAGGATTATGCCGATATTTGTCAGTGTATCAGGATGTATGATAACACTATAATTTGCATTATGGTTTTGCTGGGTTGCTTTGCTTGTATCCCATACAACTACTTTCATACTGCCGCCAAAAGTCGGCATCACCTGTTCACTGATTATAAACAAATCAGTCCGGGTCCTGTCGACGGAATAGGAATAAGCTCCGCTGAGATCAACCTTCGATCCTATGTGTGACAGGTTAACACTGGCCATTCCCTTGGGTCCCCAACCCTGGCCGGCAGTGACGTACATAGAACCATTTGTTCCTTTCTTAATTGATTTTTTTGAGATGATGTTGATGATGCCGCCGCTGCCTTCCGCGTCGAAACCTGCACCCGGCGATGTAAGCAGTTCGACTTGTTCAACATCATTTGCGCTCATACTTGTTAATAAAGTTATAAGCTGGTTCGCAGGCATCCGCAGAGGCCGGTTATTGATCATAACAAGAACTCCGCCTTTACCATTCAGTGAAATAGTGTTGGTTCGGGGATCAATCAACACACCCGGCGATCGTTCAAGTATGCTTAGCAGATTATTCCCTTTCGCAAAAACACTTCCAGCAATGTTTACAATTGTACCATAAGGGTTTTGGCGGGTGATGGGTTTAGTAGCTCTTATTTGCACTGCTTCCAATTGTTCTGCAGCAGGTTGCAGAAGCTGACTTCCAAAATTTACAGTTTGTTTGCCGTTCCAATAGAATTTTTGAGAGGTCCATGAACTGAACCCAATGTTGCTTATTTTCAACAGGTAATCTCCTGCCATTAATGGAGTGATACGGTAATTACCGGCCGTGTCTGTGAACATTGAAATCATCATGGAACTGTCCTGGCTTTTTAAAAGCGAGACATTTGCAGCTGCGAGAGGACTGAGATCTTTGGTTGCCGAATCCTGGGTTATTACTTTTCCGGTCACCTGGGTATTACCTGCTAAAGCCAATAGTAAGCATCCTGATATCAGTGTTGTTTTAATCATGGGCATGAGTTTCTGATCTAAAGAAAGGAATGCCCATGTTCATTTAAAATAAGGATTGACAAGGCGACCGGAAATGTTGATAAGGTGCAGAACTACAGAAAACTGCCTTTCGTCAATATTTTCCCGCCGGTTATATTTACAGGCACTTCAAACCGAATGATTCGCATATTTTTAATACATGCAGATTTATGCAAAAACAGGTCATTGGTTTTTCCGATACAAGCTGTATCATCTGCCTTTCTGGTTTCTTTATCATTGTGCCTGGTGGACAATCAACATTGGCAACCCACTGGCTGTTGCAAACAACATTCTTTATTCACCCTATGCCATAAAGTTTTTTTTCTATGTTATCTTCCAGGCCCTGGGTGTTTATTTTAATCTATATTTTTTAATTCCGCGATTTCTTGAGAAAGCGAAGTACCTGGAATACATCGTTTATCTGTCACTTACAATTATCGCAACGGCAGCATTTATCGCCTCCGGCTATAATGTGAGCGGCTGGCTATCGGGAAAAACAATGCTATCCCTTTACGGTGTTGAACCAGCAAATTATCTGTATTTTTTTCAAATGAATACATTGCCATCTACAGTGGCATCAATGACCCTGGCAATGTGCGTGAAGCTTACCAAGAACTGGCTACAGGGGAAACAACGTGAGCGGGAGCTGCAACAGGAGAAACTTGAGACAGAGCTGAAGTTTTTGAAATCCCAGTTCAACCCCCATTTTCTTTTCAACACGATAAATTCAATCTTTGTATTGATTCATAAAAATCCTGACAAGGCTTCTGAGTCACTTGCAAAATTTTCAGAATTGCTGAGATACCAATTATACGAATGCAATGAACAACAGATTCCTCTCAAACAAGAGATAAGTTACCTTGTAAACTTCATAGAACTGGAACGTCTGCGACAGGAGCGAAATCTTGAACTAACTGTAAACATAGATCAGCAAGTGAACAATGATCTCGTTATTGCACCATTCATGCTGATACCGTTTGTTGAAAATGCCTTCAAACATGTAAACAAATTAAACGGGGAGATAAGTCGCATTTCGATTGAATTGAAAACAAAAGATGCCGACTTATATATGACGGTTACAAATTCGGTGGCCAATGGACCAGCTGTTAATGCCGATGTTATTCACTTCAGCGGGATAGGGTTAACAAATATCCAACGAAGACTGGAGCTCCTTTACCCCGATGCACACGTCTTGTCAGCCCGGCGTGGCAAAGGTGAATACAAAGTTGAATTAAGTGTATTGCTTCATCAGCACCAACCCGTTAACCTGAAAATGGTACCACTATGATTTTAAATTGCGTTGTGATTGATGATGAACCACTGGCCCGGGAATGCCTGGAAGGGTACCTGAAAGAGGTCGATTTTGTCCGCTGCGTAGCATCAGGCAATAATCCTGTTGAACTGAGCCGGATACTTGAAGGGCAATCGGTGGATCTTATATTTCTGGATATCCAGATGCCTATGATGAATGGGATCGAATACCTGAGGATTTCTCCTAACCGGCCTATGGTTATAATCAGTAGTGCTTACCCTCAGTATGCGCTTGAAGGATTTCAGCTGGATGTACTTGATTATATGGTGAAGCCAATTGTATTCAGCCGGTTTTACAAAGCCGTAAGCAAAGCCAGGGACTACTACATGCTATCGAAACCAGCCGTCGATGCAAATGAGATTCATTCTTCTTCGTATTTTTTTATTAAATGTGATTACCGCTATGAAAAGATTTATTTCGCTGACATTTTATTTATAGAAGCCTTGCAAAATTATGTTACTATATATACAACTGCAGGAAAGTTTCTAACGCTGTTGTATTTGAAAAACCTGGACGAGAAACTTGACAGTCGGCGTTTCCTGCGTGTTCATAAATCATATGTTATTTCAATTGATAAAGTAAAAGCAATTGAAAACAATGAGATCATAATAGGAGAATACCGGATCCCCGTAAGCCGAAATTATCGTGATGCCGTGATCGGCCGTGTTGTGAATGATAAATTGTGGAAAAAATAGGAGAAAAGAATAATCTGCTCCTGGTGTTGCGTACTGTGTAGTGACCCATAATACCCCGGTTCGTGGTATACATATTTATAAAATATTTACTATCTTGACTTAAGATTTAAATCGCATTTTAAGCCGTCACTAATATTGTGTAAAAGTGCTGGATCTATACGGAAATTTAGTCGCAAATACTAATCATTACAAGCAGCTACGCTGTGCTGATTGCCTGGTGTCAATTTACAATTGTCCGCTCGAGAACAAAAATCAGGATATCTGGAGCCAGCATAACTATTTTGTTTATGTGATGAAAGGCCGTAAAATCTGGCATACGACTCACGGCTCCTATAATCTTAGCGAGGGTAGCTGCGTGCTGGTAAGAAAAGGAGCCTGTATTGTTGAACAGTTTTTTGATGACACATTTTGCCTTGTGATATTCTTCGTAACAGATGAATTTATTTGCGAAGTGTTACAAACTAAAACTTCACCGGTAAAGGCGGCTCCAAGGAGATATCAGTCGGTGATTGCGGTCGAAACCAACGCGGTTCTCAGGACTTTCTTCGAGTCCATGATGCCTTTTTTTGAGGCTAATCCTACGCCTGACCGGTCGTTGATCAATCTTAAATTCAGGGAGCTTATTCTTACCGTGGCGGATAATCCTGCCAACGAAGAAATGTTATGTTATTTCTGTTCTCTCTTAAATACTCCGAGGTCCGTTTCGCTACAGGAAGTAATGGAAGATAATTTTTGTTTTAATCTTAAGCTGGAGGAATTTGCGAAACTGAGTTCGAGAAGTTTATCGGCCTTCAAACGTGACTTTATCAAAATCTACAAGTCGCCACCTGGCAAATGGTTATTGGAGAAGCGGTTGAACCACGCATTACACCTGATTACCAATCGTAATAAAACCATTGGTGAAACCGTATTTGAAAGCGGTTTTGAAAGCCCTTCACATTTCAGCCGGGTCTTTCGTGACCGGTTTGGCAGGTCCCCGGCTTCTCTTAAAACTTCCGAGACATTTGAAGTTTAAATGGAATAAACGAATCCTGGCTGGCCAATACGCTGAGTTTTAAATTTCAGTATCACAAACACCGGATTTTCACTTTGTTCCAAACAAGGCATCCATTATCAATTCATATTATTCCGAACAAGACATTCATTGTCAATTCACTTTGTAGAAAACAAAGCATCTATTGTCAATTCATTTTGTACTATTGAAGTAGAATATTGATTGTTTGTTAAACCAAAAGTGGTAATCAAAGTCAGAAATAATGATTTCCTGGTTTTAGATTCTTCTCTGAATGCCTGTAGTTTGTTACGAAGCTGTTCAGCGTATTTTTTATCAATCGTGAAATCGTTGATTGAAAATTTTATTTCACACACGTTAATTACATGGTCACGGCGATCAATTAATAAATCAATCTGGGCACCGTTTTCACTGGTGCGGCTTTTCCATGAAGCAGTTTGAGTTTGAACGCCGCTGATACCCAGCGCCATTTTTATTTCAGAAAGATGCGAAAGACAAACCTGTTCAAAAGCGTATCCACTCCACGCCCTTTGTTTCGGAGAGTCGAGACCCGCAATCCAGTTATTCTCATCCATAACACTTGTGCCACGTATCATCTTTAGATAAAATAGCGAATAACAATCGATGAGTTGGTAAAGATGATTTTTTTCCTTTGCACCGAAAGCCATGTACTTTCTTATAAAACCACTTTCTTCGAGTTCCTGTAATAGTCTGCTAAGTCCACCACCACCACTAAGGCCAGAGCTTGCAATCAGTTCTTCACGTGTAAGTCCTTTACTTTTTTTCCCCAATGTTTCTATCAGCTGGATATGCTTTTCCGGGTGATGGAAAAGCGAACGATATAAATTATCAAACTCGCTCCGCAGGAGCCCATCCGCTGAAAAACAGAGCTTATCGATATTTTGGGCCGCGCTTTTACGAACCTTTACCTGTTCGAGATAAAATGGGATACCACCCATGACCATATATAACAACACAATCTGATAACGGTCATATACAGCCGATTTTTCTGTAAAGAATTGCTCGCATTCACTAAGTGTGAATGGTTCAACCCGGATTCTTTGGGTAACCCTGTTGTGTAAACCTCCTTTGTTGTTGATGAGTTTACTGATCATCCACCCGGCAGCCGACCCGCAGACAACCAGGATAATATCTTTCCGCCCACTTGCCCATGAATTCCAGAAATGTTCGAGTGCAGAAATAAATCCCGAGTTAGGCGTATCAAGCCAGGGCAGTTCATCTATAAATATAACCTTGCGACCAGATTTGGATTGCTCAATAATAGAGATTAATTGCTGAAATGCTTCCTGCCAGTTTAAAGGCACAGCTAGGTTCAATTGTTTTGATGCATATTTGCTGGCAGCATAATTGAAATTGACCAGTTGTTGACTAAGCGTTGCGTTAGCAAGTCCCGTAATGGAAAAATCGAAATTATTTTCAAAGGCCTCCCTTACCAGGAAAGTCTTGCCAACCCTGCGTCTTCCATAAATGGCAACGAACTCAGCAGTTTTTGCTGTTTTAAGGCTTCTCAGGAGAGCTAGTTCTTTTACACGACCAATAAAGTTCATGAATTCGATTTGGCCGTAAAGGTATTAAAAATACGTTTTCCGGCCAATCTAAAAGTTGGATTTGGCCAAAAATAGATCAAAGAGCCGGGTTTCGGCCAAATTGAAATACTAAAACATATAAAATGAGTTTACTTTTTTCTCCGATCACAATAGCTGGTACCGAACTAAAAAACAGGATTGTTATTTCGCCTATGTGTCAATATTCGTCAGTAGATGGATTTGCAGACGACTGGCATCTTGTTCACCTGGGATGCCGGGCAACAGGAGGCGCCGCATTAATTATCCAGGAAGCTACAGCGGTGAATGCAGAGGGACGGATCACTTATGGCGACCTGGGAATCTGGAAAGATGAACAAACCAATAAATTAAAGCAAATAGTATATTTCATTCATCAGCAAGGTGCGAAAGCGGGAATTCAACTCGCGCATGCCGGAAGGAAAGCGAGCTGCGAACTGCCCTGGAAAGGAGCAGATCAGGTCCCACCAGATCAGCCCAATGGCTGGCAAACCGTGAGTGCTTCTGCCTTACCATTCAAAGCAACGCAGTTGTCACCTCTTGCCCTGGATAAAAACGCGATCCAGGGGTTGATAAACGATTATATAGATGCTGTCAAAAGGGCTAAAGCCGTCGGGTATGATGTTGTGGAAATACATGCCGCCCACGGGTATCTGTTGCACCAGTTTTATTCACCGCTTAGCAATAACAGGACTGATGAGTATGGCGGAAGTTTTGAAAACAGGATACGACTCCTTATGGAGGTAGCCCGGGCGGTAAAAAAGGAATGGGGTAAAGAGAAGCCTTTGTTCGTGCGTATTTCAGCCACTGACTGGACGGAAGGCGGATGGACCATTGAAGATTCGGTGAACCTCGCAAAGTTGCTAAAGTCTGAAGGGGTTCATCTGATTGATACATCAAGTGGTGGCAATGTACCGGTGGTGAAGATTCCAAACACGCCCGGTTACCAGGTTGGGTTTGCAGCAAGGATCCGGATTGATGCCGGAATTTTAACCGGAGCAGTCGGTCTGATAACTACAGCTCAACAGGCGGAAGAAATCCTTGTTAGCAAACAAGCTGATCTTGTTTTGCTGGCAAGAGAAAGTTTAAGGAACCCTAATTTCCCGCTAAGTGCTGCTCAACAATTAGGAATGGATATCAGGTGGCCAATCCAATATGAAAGAGCTAAGTCAAAACCTGCCAGGTAGAAAAAAAGCGGGTGTTGATTTACTCAGATGCGCATACATTTCTTAAGTATGGCAATGGCTGTAAGTTGTTCGCTGGTGTTTAAAGATGCGAACCCAAACCTGGCGGCGTTATATTTTGTCGTATCGGTATTATAATCTTCCCCGGTACTAATTACCAGTCCTTTCAAAAGTGCATCAGCCGAAAGTCTGGGCAGGTTATGATTTTTGAAAGTGAGCCACACAGACATGCCACCATCAGGCACCTGGAATGAAACATTTGAACCAAGTTCATTTTTCAGGAGGTCACAAAAATGATCTCTTCTTTCCCTATACAACCTGACTGTTTTCTTTATGTGCCTGGAAATAGTTCCGTCCTGATAAAGTGATGCAATTGCGTTTTCAAGCAAACTATCACCCTGGTGATCAATAAAACGGCGAAAATTAGCAGCTAGTTTTAAATGTTCCTTTTCTTGGTATCATTTGTATCCAGCCCTGCGCTGCCAACTCGTCAAAAGCCGCTACAATAGTCATCCGGTTTATCTGGAGTTCGGCCGCTATAATCCTTGAGCCGGAAAGTTTGAGACCCTTTCGCAGCCTGCCATTCATGATATTATGAATGAATGCATTTGTGATCTGCAGATACACCGGTGTGTCTGATTCATGATCAATGTTTATCCATTCTTTCAGCTGGTTCATCTGGATTAGCTCTTATATCTTTTCTGGCCTAGTTAGGGCATCCAGCAAATTTATATATTTATGGTATCAAAAAACCATCGGATTTTAAATATTAAATCCTGACAGAAAAATAAAGTGATATGAAACAAAGAATGGACCTCGTTAAAGTGGCCCCGTCGGTTTATCAATCAATGGCGGGTGCTGAAAAAGTTATTCATTCCTATAAACTGAATGAAAAATTATTACACCTGGTAAAACTCAGGGTGTCACAAATAAACGGCTGTGGTTATTGTGTGAATATGCATTCACGTGATGCGAGGAAAGCAGGCGAGTCTGAACAGCGCGTTTTTACAGTGAGCGTCTGGTGGGAAGTGCCATTTTTCACTAAAGCTGAACAATCACTTTTCAGATTAGCTGAAGAAGTCACCAGGATATATGAAAAAGGTTTAACCGAACAAACCTACCAGGATGTTATTTCGCATTATGGCGAGGAACAGTTCGCAGGATGGCTTTATGCCATCACTGTGATCAACAGTTGGAACAGAATTGCGATTTCCATGCATACGGTTGCCGAAGCGGATCATTAACACTGAAATATGATTAAATGGAAGAGCTGACAATTATTGAAAGGATTGCTGAACTTGAACATGTGGCCGGTAAACTCGAGCCAGATTCAAATGAAAGGCACAGGATCACAGAAGCAGCCTTTCATTATGCTGATCAGTTCATTGAATCATTAGCAGAAAAGCCGGGATTTGTCAAAGGCAATTTGTCAAAACCCGAAGCACTGGAAATCAGGGAGACACCAGGTTCAATTCAACAATTACTCGGGATACTGAAAGATGAAGTAGATGTGGCAGGTATCAATTCTGCATCGGGCAGACATATGGGTTATATACCTGGTGGGGGATTATTCACCAGTGCAATAGCTGATTTCCTCGCTGCTGCGGCCAATCGTTATGCCGGTATTGCTTATTCCAGTCCCGGTGCAGTTGAAATAGAAAACCAATTGATACGATGGTTGACTTCGTTGGTTGGTTATGGCCCCGGAGCCCATGGCAACCTGACTTCCGGTGGTTCGATAGCAAACCTGGTAGCCATTAAAACTGCCAGGGATTTTCACCAGGTAAGTGCGGCTACAGTTAAGAAATCTGTTATTTATATCGGGGCGAACGCCCATCATTGTATTCATAAAGCCATTGACATCACTGGTCTCAAAGAAGCGGTGATAAGAAACATTCCCCTCGACGGAAGGTTCCGAATGGATACTACAGCTTTGTTTTTGCAATTACAGGCTGATACGGATTCAGGATTGCAGCCGTTCCTTATTGTTGCATCGGCAGGCACGACAGATACCGGTGCAATAGATCCTTTGAACCAGATCGCAGCCTTGTCAAAGCAATTCAACACATGGTTTCATGTTGACGCTGCCTATGGTGGTTTTTTTATGATGGTTGATGAACTGAGACATAGGTTCCGCGGTATTCAGAAAGCTCATTCCATTGTAATGGATCCTCATAAAACCTTGTTCCTTCCCTATGGTTCCGGGGTGGTTTTAGTAAGAAACAAAAATGCGATGCTCGATTCATTTTCTCACCAGGCTCCTTATATAACTGATGCTTATGATATGGATGATATAGATCCATCTGACACCGGCCCTGAACTCACACGTCATTTTCGTGGTTTACGCATGTGGTTGCCGATACATTTACATGGCCTTACACCATTCCGCGCTAACCTTTCGGAAAAGATAATGTTAAGCCGGCTTTTCAGGACTGAAGCACAGAAAATGGGCTTTGAAACCGGGCCGGAACCTGATCTTTCGGTGGTCATTTTTCGACTGCCAGGTGATGATGATAACAGGGAAAATGAGCTCTTTCTTAAAAAGCTTCACCATAATGGTAAGGTGTTTTTTTCATCCACCAGGATCAATGGTAAGTTATGGATACGTTGTGCAGTCGTCAGTTTTCGCACGCATCTCGGCGAAATCCTGGAAGCACTCCAGATGATAAGAAGCATAGGTGATGCTGTTTTTTTTGAAAGAAGCCGGCAGGCCATTCAATTCCCTTGCGACGATGATTGCCTGATTGCAGTGTGAGTAAAGGTGTGAGTAAACTTGATTGCTGTATGATTAAATTTGTCGTGAATGCGTTAATGCGCTTAACTTTCGGCGAGTAAATGACTTTTTCAGATGAACCTAACTTTCGCTGATGAACTTAACTGATAAAGAATTAAATCCGGACGAACACATTATATGCTCCACTTGCGGTACACAGTATAAAACACATAAACAGGAAATTTGTTTCATCTGCTCAGATGAACGTCAATACATCCCGGAACAGGGCCAGGCATGGACTACACATCAGCAGCTTTTGCAAAAGCATAATGTGGAAGTATTGAAACTACAGGACAATCTGTTTCAATTCACAGTATCACCGGCTATCGGTATTGGTCAGCGGGCACTTTTACTTTTATCACCAGAAGGAAACATACTTTGGGATTGTATACCACTGCTTGATGATATAGTTACAGAATTCATCAGGTCAAAGGGCGGTCTGAAGGCAATTGCATTTTCTCACCCGCATTTTTTCAGTAACATGAGCCAGTGGGCTGACAAATTTGATTGCCCCGTATATATCAATGCTAAGGACAAAAATTGGATCTTCAATAAGGGAAATCATATAACACTTTGGGAAGGAGAACAAAAACATCTTTGGGATGACATCTGCATCACCAATCTCGGTGGGCATTTCCCGGGCAGCAGTATCCTGCATGCCAGGCAATCCTCCCCTGGCGGAATGATTCTTTCGGGTGATACTGTGCTGGTATCGGCAGATAAAAAACATATCTCTATCATGTACAGTTATCCAAACAGGATACCTTTGCCAATTAAAGATGCTAACAGGATTATGAGCAAGTTAAAAACGCTTGAGTTCGATAGTCTATACAGTGCATTTCCAAACCTGGGTATAACGAAAAATGTGAAAGAGATCCTGAGTGCTTCGATTGCCAGGTATATATAATGCCCTGTCTTGATTGTCTTTTTTATTTATTTTAGTTATAGATAATCTTTGTTTCAATTCTCTACTCTCAATTGATTTAAATATAGTTTCCGCATTTGAGAGACCTCTTTCGATTTGATTTAGGGATGATTTCCCATTTTGATTGATTGTCCTATCAATTTGATTAATTCTTTATCAATTTCCTGCCTTGATTTGTTCCAGTATTTTCTTTCCGGCGTCGTTTTTGGGATTAAGTTCTATTGACCGTTGATAATTTTTAGCAGCTTCATTCTTTTTTCCAAGTTTCAATAAGATTTCACCATAGCTATCATAGGAATTCCAACTGGCAGGAAATAATTCAACATTTGTTTTGAGCACTTCAAATGCCTGATCATTCAGGTTATTCCACAGGAATTGATAGCCCAGCAGGTTCATTTCATTTTCATCTGTATTATAATTTGTAGTATCTGCTTTTAATCTTTCAAGAACTTTCCGTCCCCCTGTCATTCCCCCTGTCATTAGCTCATGTCCGTATTTTTTTGCGGTGCTGAGTTTCGGGATTGAAATTTTTTCACTGTTAAGAATTTTCATGGCACTCAAAGCCTTATCGAAAGCATAAAACTTCATGTTGTCAAACAGGATAATGGTTTGATGCCTGGAAAGATTCCGGACAAACATAACTTCTATGCCTAAGCCGCCGCCGTGATGAAAAACAACATTGCCATAGGTGGTGTCGTATAACAGAGACCAACCCAGTCCGTATCCTGATGTATTCGGGTTCGCTGGAGGAACTATTGGTTGATAGGCATTGCTAAGCGTAAGCTTTTTCAATAAGATTCCCGAATCAAGAGCCTGGCTATATTTTAATAAATCATGAGTAGTGCTAACAACATCCCCATGTCCTTTAAAATTGTAAGTGCGAAAAATATATGCATTATCTGAAGTTGTATCAATGCTCTCCGGAAGCTCCGAAAAAAGATAACGGTAACGCTGTTCTTTGCAAAGATTTTTATCGATCCCAAAATAAAACTCGGATAAGCTTGAATTTTCCATCCCGGCAGGAAGGAAGATATATTTCCTGAGATAGCTATTAAAAGGCATGCCGGAAATATGTTCAATCAACAAGGCCAGCAAATAGTAATTAACATTGCTATAAGCGAAGTTAGATCTGGTACCCTCTCCTGCAGGCTCTCCCTGTAAAGACTTGTTCATTTTTACCAGTGCAGGAACAACGTCCTTATTTGTAAAAAATGTATCCTTTTCTTTCCTTAATGAATCAAGAAACTTATAAAAATCGCCTGATGGAATCCTTGAGGTATGTGACAGCAATTGTTTTATTGTAATGTCGGGATACGGAAAAGCAGGGAAATATTTCGAATATTCATCACTCAGCTTTAATTTATTTTTCTCTTCCAACTGAAGTATGGCAGTCGAAGTAATAGTTTTTGTAACCGAAGCCACCGGGAAAGATGTTGAAGTAACATTCAGCTTCTTCAAAGCCAGATCTGCATAGCCAAACGATTTTTCGTAAACTATCTTTCCATTTTCAGCAATAAGAACGTTCCCGTTGAACTGTCCGTTTTCAGCCAGCTTTGAAAAATATGCATTTAACAATGCTGCCCTGGATTGATTATTCGATGTTGATTTTGTATTCGCAGTTGACTGAATATTGGGTTTGACTTGTGTATTTGATTTCGCCTGCGTTTGGATTCCTTCTTTAGCTAAAGTTTTAGATTGGGCATTCAGATCAATCGATCCCGTTAATATTATCAAACAAAAAATCAAAAACATTAATAAAAAACTACTCTTTTTCATAACCCCTGATATTTAAAACAATATTATTGCTAACTGCGCTCTAATAAGGACATCCGGTCCCTGCCTTTGTTGCACCTTATCCACCATTAAAACCCAGTGATGAATTAAACCAACTAAAAATTTCACCACTCCCTTTCATAATTCATAACTCATAATTCATAATTCTCTTCACATAATTCATATTTCTCTTCAAATGCTCATAAATTCCTTTTTATACTGATATGGTTTCTTCAGCATTATTTCCTTGAACTGCTTATTAAAGTTAGACAGCGTATTGAATCCACATTCATAACAAATCCGGGAAATCGAATCATCGGTTTCAATTAAAAGCTTGCAGGCATGTTTGATCCTGATCTCTGTAACAAACTTCGAAAAAGGCTTATTGTTTTTCATAGTGAAATACCGGCTGAAAGAAGTTGGTGTCATATGCAGGAGTTCGGCAAGCTCCAGAAGCAAAATCTTCTGCCTGAAATTTTTTAAAACATACTCGTACACCGTATTGATGCGATGTGTTTCATGTTCATCAAAAGTATTTTCGTATAATTTGCCCGAGATATAATGATATTCTTTTGTGACAGATAATATATCAAGTATTGATAGCAATTGCATCACACTTGATATTCCCTGCATGTTCACCAGTTCCTGCATCATCTTTATGACCTGTAATTTTTTCGGGCCATAAAATTCAAGACCCCGCATGGATTTGGTGAAGAGCTTTTTTACAACGGCCATCTCTTCCTTTTCCATGATATGATCACCAAGAAACTGCTCATTGAAATAAATTACCACACCACTTATGTACAGGCAGTTTGTTTTCTCAAAATAAGCTTCGTCGCTTCGCCACAGATGCGGCAAATGAGGGCCAGTAAAAGTTAGTTCCCCCGGACGGAATGCCTTGATATTGTCACCTATAAACCGGGTTCCCGTGCCCTCAAGTACAACAAAAAGCTGGAACTCGGAATGCGCATGCCAAACGGGATCAAAATGTTTATCATGTAATTGCCTGATCACGAAAATCTGTGATAGTGGTATCGTAGACTTATGTAAGGCTGCTCTCAATCTTGTGTAAGTTGTCGTTATATTCCTGAATTTAAAACAATTAATGATATAATTCAGTCAAAACTGGATAAAATTTGGATAGGGATTCACGTTGGTAAAAAGGAAATTTGGGTTAGGTTTACAAAGACATAACTGATTGCCATGTGTAAAATTAACTTCAGGCTTTACGCCTTAATTACCACTATTTTATTTTTTGTAACCGGGGCAACCACCTCTGACCGGGTAGATATAGCGAAACGAATTGAAATACTTTTCCTCGGTCATAAAAGCAAACACCACGATTCTGAAAGGCTGGCGGACATCCTTACAAAGGAGTATTTTAAACAAGGAATAAATATTTCGTATTCAGTAGATCCAAACGACCTTGATGAAAAAACACTTGCTCAGTATGATGGATTAATCCTGTATGCGAATTATGACACTATCACCAGTTCACAGGAAAAGGCGCTGCTCAGTTATGTAAAAGGTGGGAAAGGATTTATCCCTTTGCATTGCGCTTCCTGGTGTTTCCAGAATTCGCCCGAAGCAATTGAACTTATTGGCGGTCAGTTCAAAACCCATAAATATGATTCTTTTCCTGCAGTGATCTTAGAGGCTTCACACCCTGTAATGAAAAATGTGACTGCGTTTAAAACAAAAGATGAGACTTATGTGCATGCTAAGATCAGCAAAGACATCAAGGTACTTACAGAGCGGGTTGAGGGTGATCATCACGAACCTTATACCTGGGTAAAAAATTATGGAGATGGCAGGGTATTCTATACTGCTTATGGACATGATGACGTAACCTTTAACAATCCCGGCTTCCTTCAACTGGTAAAAAATGGCATCTTATGGGCAGTGGGCGATAAAGTAGCAACAGCGCTTGCTTCTCAAAAGCTGGCTGATCCTTCTTACTATGATGGCCCGGTTCCCAACTATGAGAAAAAAGATCCGGCTCCTAAAGTACAGGCTTCTTTAACCCCGGAAGAATCCATGTCGCTCATCCAGGTGCCCGTTGGATTTGAGCTGCAGTTGTTTGCAGCTGAACCGGATGTTATCAATCCAATATTCATGAACTTTGATGAAAAGGGAAGATTATGGGTGATTGAAACCGTTGATTATCCAAACGAAATCAGGGATGAAGATGAAGGCGATGACCGTATAAAAATACTGGAAGATACAAACGGTGATGGCAAAGCAGATAAGATCACCATTTTCGCAGAAAAACTAAATATACCAACCAGCTTTACTTTTTCAAACGGAGGTATAATTGTAAGTGCCGCTCCTTCTTTTCTTTTCCTGAAAGATACTGATGGTGATGGTAAAGCCGATATACGCGAACCCATCTTAACAGGCTGGGGTAAAAGTGATACGCATGCCCAGGCATCGAATCTGCGTTATGGACTTGATAACAAGATCTGGGGTGTAGTTGGTTATTCCGGCTTTGAAGGTAAGATAGGAAAAGATACACTTAGGTTCGGGAGCGGCGCATACCGTTTTAACCCGGATGGGAAACAGCTTGAATTTCTTTCGACTACCAGTAACAATACCTGGGGACTGGGATTTTCAGAGGACTTTGATGTATTTATTTCAACTGCCAACAACACGCACAGCGGTTTTCTTGGTATGCCAAAAAGATACCAGGATAAGGTGAAGATCAGGGAAACCGGTGTTGAAAAAATTGATGCACATTATGCCATGCATGTTGCTACAAAAAACCTAAGACAGGTAGATGTGCATGGTGGGTTCACTGCAGCGGCTGGTCATGGTCTTTATACTGCCAGAAATTTTCCAAAGGAATACTGGAACCGTATTGCTTTTGTAACTGAACCTACCGGTCGCCTTATTCACAAGCACGTGCTTCAACAGAACGGAGCTGGCTTTAAGGAAGATGGCGATGGCTGGAATATGCTGGTTAGCGCAGATGAGTGGGCTGCACCCATACAGGCGGAAGTTGGTCCGGACGGAGCGCTATGGGTTACAGATTGGTATGATTTTATTATTCAGCATAACCCAACTCCAAGTATTGCTTCTTCGGGTCTGAAGGCTGAAAATGGTAAAGGAAACGCCTATATTAACCCATTGAGAGATCATGAACGTGGTCGTATCTACCGGATCACTTATAAAAACAATGATAAAAAGAATACGCTTTCACTCGATATAAAAGATAGCCAGGGGCTGCTTGCTGCATTATCGAATGACAACATGTTCTGGCGCACACATGCGCAGCGGCTCATTGTAGAGAAAGGGGACAAGTCTTTGTTGCCGGCTTTGTATAAACTGGTCCAGGATCAAAAAATGGATGAGATCAATACCAATGCTCCGGCAGTTCATGCAATTTGGACCATACATGGACTGAATGCATTGGACGGAACAAACAAGGAAGCAACCGATGTAGTGATAAAGGCTCTGTCACACCCTGCAGCCGGTGTTCGGAAAGCAGCTATCGAAGCTTTACCAAAAACAAATGCAACCATTGCTGCTATGCAAAAAGCAGGTGTGTTTACAGATAAGGATCTGCGGGTTCGACTTGCCGGCGTGCTGGCAACAACAGATGTGAAGCCTTCAGAAGCAATTGGAAATATATTGCTTGCCATGGCCGAAAAAGAAGAAAATGTAAAAGATACCTGGCTGAAACAGGGTTTGGTAATTGCGGGCAAACTGAACCAACAAACCTTTGCCGCCGCCTTCAAAAAAAGAGGGTTGAATGCAAACCCTTCTTTAACGGAAGCATCGATGGCTCAAAGATTAACTTTTGGATCAAGGTTGGAAGAAGTTCCCTTGCGCCGGAATTACAACAGGCAGGCCGTAGCTTCCGGACCTATGCCGGAAATTGCCGGCAAAGAAATACTTGTATCCGGCACATTGGAAAGGGCAGTATCCAGGAACCCTGCTTCACCAACTGCCACAGCAGCACCGGTTCCTTATTCAGGCGTAGTTGTTTCCCAGGGAACCAGCACTGATGGATATGGCTTATATCTGCTTGATAACAAATTATGGTTCCAGGTGAACCAGGCTGGCAAAGCATATAAGATCAGTACAACGGAAGCATTGCCGGCAACATTCGCATTTAAAGCGGGTCTTCAAAAGAATGGTACGATGGCATTGTTTGTAAATGACAAGCAGGCTGCCACCACTAAATCACCGGGTTTATTTAAAAAAGAACTGACTGCGCCTGTAAGGGTAGGGTTAGATAATCTTAAGGGTGAGCAAAGGCTTGCTGAGTTCCCCGATTCATTGTTTTTCCTAAGAGGTAATCTTTCGAATGCCAAACTGGAAATGCTTGCGGGTACTGGACCGGCCGCTGCACCGCCAAAAGGAACCATTGCTAAAACCATTATCATAAAAGTGGTAAAAGATGTGATGAAGTATGACAAGCAATTGATAACAGCCCAGGCAGGGACCACTATACAGGTTGTTATGCAGAACCCTGACTTCATGCAACACAATTTTGTTCTTATCAAACCGAAGACTTTAGAAAAGGTCGGAGCGGCAGCTGATAAGCTGGCCCAGGATCCGAATGGTGCCAGGATGCAGTATGTGCCCAAGATACCAGAGGTTTTGTATGCTACGCCACTCCTAAACCCGGCCGGTAAGTATACGTTGACGATCAAGGTACCAAATGAACCAGGTGATTACCCTTATGTATGTACTTTCCCTGGTCACTGGAGAATAATGAATGGAATTTTGAGAGTTACCAAATAGGAAGAACCAGATAGCAACATCATCTGGACTGAGATCAATAAATAGGGGTTATCAGTTTATAAGAGCAACAAAGGAAAAATACCAGAGTAATTCCGATATTAATAGATAATAATAACAGAGTAAAAACCAATTTAACTGCAGATGGAAAAAACTGAATCTTCAACTACTGAATTAACGACTAAGCCGGATATGAAATTATTCTATGCCTGCTTTGTGGCTTTGATGACAACTGCTTTTGGATTTATCCTGAGGGCTGTGATACTACCAGACTGGGGCAAGGAATTCAATCTGACTCAAACCCAGCTCGGTGAAATAGCTGGTGTCGGACTCTGGCCATTTGCAATCAGTATTGTTTTGTTCAGTCTTATCATTGATAAGATCGGGTATAAAACAGCAATGATATTTGCATTTCTTTGCCATGTAGCCTCTGCTATACTGACAATCTATGCTACCGGCTACTGGATGTTATATATCGGTACTTTAATAGTTGCACTGGGTAATGGCACAGTAGAAGCCGTTGTAAACCCGGTGGTGGCGACAATGTTTCCAAAAGCAAAAACAAAATGGTTAAATATTCTTCATGCCGCCTGGGCAGGAGGATTAGCACTTGGTGGCCTGATAGTATTATTAATGGGACCCGGTACGGCCTGGGAATATAAAATAGGATTGATCCTTTTACCAACCGTCACCTATGGTATCATGATGTTTCCCCGCCGCTTCCCTGTGAATGAAAGGATAAAGGCAGGCGTTTCGTATAAAGAGATGTTGAGTGAAGTTGGCGCACTTGGAGCATTGATTATAGTTTCACTGATCATCTTCCAGCTTGGTGCAGTGTTCAGTTGGTCAACCACATTTAATGTTATTCTGATTCTTCTTATTACCGTTTTGTTTGGATTGTATACAAAAAGTCTTGGTCAGCCTTTGTTCATAATTTTATTATTGATCATGATTCCGCTTGCAACAACTGAACTCGGCACGGATAGCTGGATCACGGATTTGATGACTCCCGCTATGAACCAGTTGGGAATGCAGGCTGGCTGGGTATTGGTTTATACTTCTTTAATCATGTTTGTGCTGCGGTTTTTTGCAGGTCCCATCGTGCATAAGGTCTCGCCATTGGGTTTACTGGCTATTTGTTCGGCGATTGCGGCAGTTGGCTTATTTATGTTATCCCAGTCTGCAGGCATTATGATTCTAGTGGCCGCTACCATTTATGGTCTTGGCAAAACTTTTTTCTGGCCGACCATGCTTGGCCTTGTTGCAGAGCGTTTTCCGAAAGGTGGTGCACTAACGCTTAATATTACCGGCGGCCTGGGTATGATTGCAGCAGGTGTTATAGGGGCGGGTATCCTTGGTTTCATACAGGATAAATCAGTTGATGCTAATGTGCAGACTTATGATAACACGAACAAAACAAATATTCATTCCACTTATATCACAGAAAATAAAACAAGTGTATTCGGTGATTACCAGGCACTGGATCAGGCGAAACTGGAAACGGCAACCACTGCTGATAAGGCCACGGTGACTGAGATCAGGGATTCTGCGAAAAAAGAAGCTTTAAGATACATTGTCATTTTCCCCTTAATCATGCTGGTAAGTTACCTGTTATTGATTTTTTATTTCCGGTCAAGAGGGGGTTATCATGCAGTTGTGTTAAAGCCGGATATTGTTGAACCCGGTGTTGTTCCGGCATTACATTCCGTTAATCCAAACAAGAACTAGCAATTATGAGCCTTGATATAACATATGGAGTAAGTACCTGGTTATGGACCTCACCATTTTCAACTTCATCCATCGAACCGCTGTTTTCAAAAATTTCAACACTTGGATTTGATGTAGTTGAAATAGCAGTGGAAGATCCGGATCTGATTGATATTGAAGCCGTGAAAAAAGGCCTGGAAAAATATAATCTTAAAGCGGTTATCTGCGGAGCGTTTGGACCAACAAGGGATTTAACCCACGAAGACCCGGCTGTTCATCAGAACTGTTTTAAATATATAGCCAGATGCCTTGATTTTTGCGTCGCAGTCGGCAACGATTTTTTCAGCGGTCCAATGTACTCAGCGGTTGGTAAGGCAAGATTGTTGCCACCTGAGAAACGCAAACTTGAATGGGACCTTGCTGCCCGGAATCTGCATACCGTTTGTGAGATGGCTGCAGAGCGTGGATTAAAGATTGCACTTGAACCCCTGAATCGTTTTGAATCAGACCTGGTAAACACTGCTGAAGATGTGGTACGTTTAATAGAAGCGATTGATCATCCTGCTGCAGGTGTTATGCTCGATGGTTTTCATATGAATATTGAAGAAAGAGATATAGAAGCGGCAATTATTAAAGCCGGTGATAAACTTTTACATGTTCAGGTATCTGAAAATTATCGTGGTACTCCGGGCACCGGACAAACCAGGTGGGATGCATACAGGAGAGGGCTTGAAGCGATTAATTATAAAGGGGTGGTAAGTATAGAAAGTTTCACAACAGAAAACCAGGAGCTGGCCGGTGCTGTTTGTTTCTGGCACCCCATGGCAGATAGCCAGGATGAGTTCGCCAGTGAAGGTCTTAAGTTTCTTAAACAATGGGGTAGCTCCATTGAAACCGATCATCAACCTTCGCTTAATTACAAAACATTGGCTAATGGCAAATAAGATCAACATCGCAATAGTAGGACTGGGTTTTGGAGCGGAGTTTATTCCCATCTACCAAAAACATCCTTATGCAAACATGTATGCCATCTGCCAGCGTAACAAGGAGAAATTGGACCAGATCGGAAATGCTTTTAATATCGAAAAAAGATATGAGAATTATGATGATCTGTTGAAGGATCCTTCAGTGGACGCAGTACATATTAATACACCCATCCAAAGTCACGCAGAACAATCTATCAAAGCGCTCAGGGCAGGGAAACATGTTGCCTGTACTGTGCCGATGGCAACAACAGTGGATGAGTGCCGCCAGATCGTAGAAGCCGTAGCAGAGACCGGTCTTACCTATATGATGATGGAGACGGTGGTCTATAGCCGTGAGTTTTTATTTGTAAGGGAATTATACTGTAATGGTGAACTTGGCAAACTGCAGTTTATGCGCGCTTCGCATCAACAGGAAATGGCAGGCTGGCCAGGATACTGGGAAGGACTTCCACCTATGCACTATGCCACTCATTGTGTGGGTCCGGTTGTGGCGCTGGCTGGCGCCGATGCTGAAAGTGTTTCCTGCCTTGGCTCGGGCAGGATTGATGAAGAGCTGATAAAAAAATACAATTCACCTTTCGCTGTTGAAAGTTGTCATATCAAATTTAAAGATTCCGACCTCGGTGCGGAAGTAACGCGGTCACTTTTTAACACTGCAAGACAATACCGTGAAAGCTTTGATGTTTACGGATCTAAAAAAACTTTTGAATGGACCCTGGTGGAACATGAAGATTCGGTTATACATACGGGTGAGGTACCTTCAAGAGTTAAGATACCTGATTTTGCACACCTGTTGCCTGGGCCCATCCAATCATTTACAACTGGTGGCGTTTATGATGCAAATGAAAATCAGCACCTGTCCTTTATCCAGGGTTCGGGTCATGGAGGTTCCCATCCGCATCTCGTGCACGCATTCTTAACCGCACTTATTGATAAAACTGATCCGTTCCCGAATGCAAGGCAGTCGGCTAATATTACCTGTGTGGGGATTTTGGCTCACGAATCGGCTATGCAAGGCGGTTTACAATTGAAACTACCGGCCTTCACTTTGAAACAGTGATTGGTGAGCTATGATTAATAAGTTATGAATGATGAGTTATGAGTGATGAGTGATGAGTGAGTGATGAGTTGACGGGTTATGAGTGGTGACTTTGTATTTTCACTCATCACTCATCACTCATAACTCGAAAACATATCTGGCATAAATAAAGCATTGGACATAGACGGTTGAGGATCGAATTTAATGATTGCTAAACCAGTTTTATGAAACTAATATTGGTTTTTATTGCTGTATTGATAGCGTTTTTTGGTTACTCTCAAAAATCGGTGACTTACACTATTAAGCCTGGCGCATTCATCATGGATGTAATACCCTCGACAGAAGTTTTTAGGTACCCGGCTTTTACACAAGGCATTGTAACTTTTAAAGATGGTAAATCAACGAGTGGATCACTGAACTACAATATGCTGATTGGTACGGTGCAATTCATCGATGCAAAATCAGATACGCTTTCATTGGCCAACGAGGAAACCATTCAGCACATTGTAATAAATAATGACTTGTATTATTTTAACCGTGGTTACTTCCGTGTGATTGATACCAGCAAAGGAATGATGCTATCGGAACTCATCTACTTCAAAAATTTTTCCGAGAAACAAAGTTCATATGGTATGTCGTCGTCAACGGCTGCTTCAGATAATTTTAGTTCGATACTTGAAAGAAGGGCTTATAATTTAACTGCAGCTGAAGAGATGAAACTGGTTAAACATACAGAGTATGCAATCCTGGATCATGCAGGCACAATGATTTATCCGGATAAGAAAAAACTTCTAAAAATATTCCCCGACAACAAAACAGCCGTTTCAAATTATTTAAGCAAAAACTCAGCTGACCCGAGCAAGAAGGAAGAGCTGGTAAAGCTGATTAACTTCTTAACTGAGTTATGAGTGATGAGTTATGAGTGATGAGTGAGTTATGAGTGACGTCTAAATAATACGTTTCATAATTCATAACTCATAATTCATATCTCTCTTGAACCTCCGTCCCAACATTTATTCACTCAATTAACCGAGCGATATGAAATGCATTTGCCTTTCCTGCAGCCCGGGCGCGCCTCCCTGTGCCCTTAAGAAAATGGTTTTTTATAATCATGTATTGAAACGAAAAGAAATTTTTGCTTCTTAGGTTCTTATTTAATCATTTCCAAAAATGAATTGCTATGAAACGTTGCTTGTTGTATTTAAAAAAACGCATGTTGCGAAGTGACATTTTCACTCCGCGCAGAGCATATTCAAAACTGTGCCTTTCCATCATTACATTCATTATTTTCTCCTGTTATCCACCTGGCCTTAATGCGCAAATAACGGCGTCGGGAAGAGTTTCTGCAGGAGATACTGCATTAAGTGGAGTAACAGTGCAGGTTAAAGGTACCAAAACCACTACGCAGACAAATGATTCAGGGTATTATAGTATCGCTACTTCAGCTGAGGCTACACTTGTATTTACCTATATCGGTTTTATTACACAGGAGGTGAAGGTTAGTAATCGTACAAGGATTGATATTAAACTGGTATCCGCAAATCAACAGCTGAGTGATGTAGTTGTTGTTGGTTATGGTACCCAACGTAAGGCGACTGTAACGGGTGCAATCAGTATTGTCAGTTCGAAAGATCTTGTTACTACTCCGGCCAGTACCACATCCGGTGCTTTGGTGGGTAAGGTCCAGGGCATAACCACCCGATCGCCGGATTCAAGACCAGGCAGAGGCGTCAACATCCAGATAAGAAACATGGGCAACCCCTTGTACGTAATAGATGGTATTCCATATACAGGTGGAAGTACAGCACCATCAGCTTTTGGATTCACACAGGGATCCGGCCAGGATGTGTTTAACACATTGGGCCTGGAGGACATCGAAAGTATTAATATACTTAAAGATGCATCTGCATCTATCTATGGATTGCGTGCGGCCAACGGTGTTGTTCTTATCACTACAAAAAAGGGAAAGCGGGAAGCACCTTCTATCAATGTGTCAGGATATTATGGGCTGCAGAATTTTACCCGTTTTCCGAAACCTGCTAACGCAGGCCAGTATGTTCGGGCACTGGTGGAGTCTGAACAAAATGCAAATCGTAACCCCGCCTCACTGTATACAAAAGAAGAACTTGCAAAATGGGAAGCCGGAACTGACAGTGCCTATCATAGTTATGACTACTTCGACATGATCACCCGGAAAAATGTACCCCAACGTTATATCAGTGCCAGTGCTTCCGGAGGATCGCAAAGATCAACCTATTATTTTGCCATCAGCCACCTGGACCAGGATGCCATACTGAAAGATTTCAGTTATAAACGTACGAACCTCCAGGCAAATCTTAACACCCAACTGGCCAACAGGTTGCAGATTGGTTCGCAGATCAGCCTTCGCCTTGAGAAAACACACAATATTGGAGTACCAGGGCTCGATGATTATTTCAATCCTTTTCTTAGCGTGTTCAGTATGTGGCCAACGGAAGCTCCTTACGCCAACAACAACCCGAACTATATTAATCAAACGCATAACGTAAATGTGAACCCGGCTACATACAAAGAAGATGTAACAGGGTGGATAGACGAAATATGGCATTCGATGAATGTCAATCTTAATGCTCAGTATGATTTTCCCTTTGGCCTTGTTGCTAAGGCGACTCTATCTTATAATTTTCAAAATGAGGATTTTGATGGGATGGAGTATACATACCCTGCCTATATTTATAATTCCGCTACAGGTGCTTATGAAGACAGGGCACCTGGTAGTACAATCCCTTATGGTAATCAGAATCCATGGCGCGAGAAACATAAACGAAATGTCATAAACCGCTATGGCCAGTTCCAGTTAAGTTATAATAAACAGATCGGAGACCATGCTATTTCAGCCGTAGCTGCATACGAACGTTCTGATTATGACAACGCTTATTTTGTAGTGCATACTATTCCGACAAACAATTCAGTTTCGCTGATGAGTTTTGCAGAACAGGATATCCTGCAGGATCAATGGGGCGTTGAAGCCAGGGCTGGTTATATCGGCAGGGTGAATTATAACTTCCGTCAGAAATACCTGCTTGAACTTTTAGGAAGATACGATGGGTCTTATTTATATGCGCCTGATAAACGCTGGGGTTTTTTCTCAGGTATTTCTGCAGGATGGAGAATTTCGCAGGAACCTTTTTTCCGCAACCTCAGTTTTATCAATGATCTCAAATTAAGGGTTTCATATGGTGAAACAGGAAGCGAATCCGGTATCAGTGCCTTTGATTATCTGCCAGGATATAATTACTTCTCCGGCAGTTCCATATTCAATAGTAGTTACGTAATCGGTCTCAGGCCAAGAGGATTGCCAATCACTGAACTTACATGGGTAATGAACAGGACAAAAAACATCGGGCTGGATTTTTCGATGATGAATAATAAGATCACCGGCCAGATTGATGTGTTTGAAAGAAAACGGACTGGCTTGCCTGCAGGAAAGTATGATGTGTTATTACCAACTGAAGTGGGCTATGTATTACCAAATGAAAACCTGAATGCAGATGCAAACCGTGGGATCGAAGGAATTGTCACTTACAACCAGTTCTCGGGGCCAGTGACTTATTCGATCGGGGTGAATGCCTCTTTTGCAAGGATAAGAAATCTTTATTCTTACAAACCCAGGTTTGGAAATTCCTATGATGAATACCGGAATACAAATGAAGATCGTTGGTTCGGAGTTTCCAGTACGGTCGCAAATGATAACTCTTTTGGTTATCATGTGGTGGGTCGTTTTCAATCTCAGGAAGAAATTGATAAACACCCGGTAAATATAGATGGACAGGGAAACCGGACAATGTTGCCAGGGGATTTTATTTATGAAGATGCTAACCAGGACGGGTTAATAAATGGTCTGGATCAACGTCCTATCGGATTTCCCCGTGGTCAGAATCCTTTTTTCAGCTTTGGTTCTGTGATGAATGCAAGTTACAAAGGGTTCTCATTGGCAATAGTCTGGGCAGGAGCCACTATGCAGTCTTTTATTCGTGATGTTGAGCTGAAGTTTCCTTTTCAGAATAGTGGAAACTCACCACATTATATGTTAAGCGACCGGTGGCGCAGGGAGGATCCTTATGATCCGCAAAGCAAATGGATAGGTGGTACTTATCCTGCAATACGAAGGGATAATACAACGCATATCAATTTCCAGATGAATGATTTCTGGCTTACAAATATCAGCTACCTGCGTTTAAGAAACCTGGAGGTAGGTTATGATCTTCCCAAAACCTTGTTGAAAAAATTCGGAACATCGAGGGTTCGTTTCTATGTGAACTTTACCAACCTGTTCACGATCGATAATGTGTCTGACCTGGAGATCGATCCCGAGATCACTTCATCGGGTGGACTGGTATATCCACAGCAAAAGTTAATAACATTTGGTTTTAATGCTTCCTTCTAAAACTTGTAATATGAAAAAGAAATTTGTAATGCTCACCATGATGTTTGCAATATTGCTGATATCATGCAAGAAGGATTGGCTTCAACGCGAATCCAAGTCTCTGATACTTGAAGAGCAGGTTTGGAACGATCCGAAACAAATCACTTCCCTGCTCGCTAATTATTATGACAGGCTGCCAGCCGATTTGGGCTTGCAGGATGTAAATGATGGACTGGACGGAAGATTGTCCCAGTGGAGGAATATGGCTGATTATGATGACGCGATGTGGTCCGGCCAGTCTAACCAGGATGGTCGTAACAATCTTACCAGCTATGCCACAAACAGGTGGTTTCTCTGGAACTATTCGCTGATACGGGATATCAACCTTGCTCTTGAGAATATCGAGTCAAAATCTACTTTACTCACTGCGGCTCAAAAGGCGCCTTTTGTTGCAGAGCTGAGATTCCTGCGTGCATTTGATTATTTTGAGATGGTGAAGAGGATGGGCGGAGTTCCCCTGATTGTTAATCAGCTCATCTATGATTATAGTGGCGAAGCATCATCTTTGAGAAACCCGCGTGCTAAAGAAGCAGCTGTTTATGATTTCATTGCTTCTGAATGTGACGCTATCAAGAACGATCTGGGTAATATAAATTCCTCTTCTAATCCGCCTGTTGCGAGCTTCAGCCGGGCAAATAAATACACAGCTCTTGCGCTTAAGAGCCGGGCAATGTTGTATGCGGCTTCAATAGCAAAGTACAATGCATTGATAACACCGCAGCTTACAACTGCAGGTGGAGAAGTTGGCATCCCGGCGGCCCGGGCTTCAGAATATTATCAAAAATCATTGGATGCTTCTGTCGAGATCATCAACAGTGGTGCTTTTGCCCTGTCTACCAACATCTCGAACCCGGCCCAGGCATTTTATGATGCGGTCACGAAAAAATCTAACAACAAAGAAATAATATTTGTAAAGGACTTTTTAACGGCGAAGGATAAGCGCCATTTATTTGCCTATGATAATATTGTAAGAGGAATAAGGGAAGACAATCTTTCCTCTTCGTCTGTAACACCTTCGCTGAACCTGGTAGAAAGTTTTGACTTTCTTGATGGCAGCGCCGGAACCCTGAAAACCCGGACTGCAAATGACCAGGATTATATCTATTACGACGGGCCTATGGACATATTCGCTAATAAAGATGGCCGGTTATTAGGTACAATACTTTATCCAGGCAGTTCATTTAAGGGTTCCACTGTAGAAATGCTGGCTGGTGTTATGGTTTGGAACGGAACTTCTTATCAAACAATTGAAGGTACCCAGCTGGGAGTTAACTGGGGAGGTTCGGCTTATCCTACAGGCGATGGAAAACTATTAACCGGTTCTTCGGGACCACACCGTTCCATACAGGAAGTATCAAATACCGGTTTTTATATGCGTAAGTATATTGATGAAGCGGCTTTGTCCAGCACAAGAGGTGTAAGAAGTGATAACTGGTGGGTTTGGTTCAGACTTGGAGAAATTTATCTGAATGCTTCCGAAGCTGCCTTTGAACTTGGAAGAACCAGTGACGCACTAAAATATATAAACGTATTGAGAGAAAGGGCTGGCTTTCCTGCTAACAGCCTTACAACATTAACGCTTGACAAATTATTGAATGAGCGCCGGGTTGAACTTGCTTTCGAAGATCACAGGACCTGGGACCTGATCAGGTTGCGCCGGGCACATACTGCCTGGAACGGAGTAAGCTCTAATCCTTCGGCTGTGGTTTCAGCACTATATCCTTACCGGATAGTGAGACCCGGAGATGCCGCAAGAGATGGGAAATATGTATACGTAAAATTAACGGCCCCCCGTTTCAGGGCACCGAGGTTTTTCCAGATACAGAATTATTATACGTTTATTCCACAGAATATCATTGATAACAATCCTTTGATTGTGAGAAACCCATTGCAATGATGTGTATTGCAATTGCATCGCGATGATCTATAATCCCATTATCTGCAATCCAATTATGAGCAATCCAATGATTAGCAATTTTATGATATGTAGTTTTAAAACGCAATTCAATGAAGCGCGAGCCAATTATACTCAGGTGAATGATGCGCTATGTAATATCACGATTGAAAAGTGCATTCCAATCATGTTTAAAATTTCGTTATGAAAAATAAAATAATTTATCTGTTAATGATATTGAGTACAGTGGCACTAAGCTGTACCAAGGATAATAAAAGTGCACCGGGAGCAACAATCAAAGGAACGGTTAAGTATGGTAATATCCCCGTTGGTGTCAGGTCGAACGGTGTTCAACTGGAACTCTGGCAATATGGTTACCAGTTGTTCAGCAAGATACCCGTGCATATAAACCAGGATGGCACTTTCTCTGCCTCTGTGTTTGATGGAAATTATAAGCTGACTGTGTTAAGAGGTAATGGCCCCTGGGCGGATAAAACTGATTCAATCGACGTGTCAGTAAATGGTTCGACTAATGTAGATATGGTTGTGGAACCTTATTTTGTAATTAATAATCCGACTTTCCAGAAATCGGGTAACCAGGTTAATGCAACATTCACTTTGCAAAGGATCAATACAAGTAAGCCGCTCGAGCTCGTACGTATTTACATTGGCCAGACCATCATTACTGATCAGAATAATAATGCGGCTAATGCCCAGAAGCTGGCAGCTGTAATTACCGATATCTCACAACCGGTTACATTAACCGCCACGATACCTGCCTCACTGCTCACTAAGAAAAATGTGTTTGTACGAATTGGAGTAAAAGCAGTTGGCGTTGGTGAGTTGTTTTATTCACAATCGCAGGAGCTCGCGATAAATTAAAAATTCAAGATGTTTTTTTCATACGGCAAGTTTCACACAAGGGCCGGGTGTATCAACACCTGGCAATTATTTTTGCATGTTCTTGATCTGGATCGTAAAAATCCGGTGATTAAATCCGGGTTAATACAATTTATCATACTGACTACCTGTTTCGTTCTGTTTTCAATTACAAGTTTTGCGCAACAGGCTGCCACAGCTGATACTGCCCGCCGCCGTCCACCTTCCCCTGTCGGCACAATCACGTCAACAAGGCAAACGCCGGCCCATGATCCGGTTATGATTAAAGAGAAGGACACCTGGTATTTATTTACAACCGGTAATGGCATTAATGTTTATAGATCAAAGGATATGAAAAATTGGGTCAAAGACAACCCTGTATTCAGGCAGACGCCATCCTGGGTTAAAACCGCTATACCCACTTATCGTGGAAGCAGTATGTGGGCACCTGATATCAGCTTTCAGAATGGAAGCTATTATCTCTTCTATTCTGTTTCAGTCTTTGGAAAAAACACATCCTGCATAGGACTGGCAGTAAACAAAACACTTGATTCAACCTCGGCTGAATTCGGATGGACGGATCTTGGAAAAGTGATTCAATCAGTTCCCGGCAGGGATATGTGGAACGCGATCGATCCAAACCTGGTTGTCGATGAAAATGGTGTCGGGTGGCTAAGCTTCGGATCTTTTTGGGAAGGCATCAAGCTCCTGAAACTGAATCCAACGTTCAGCTCGCCGGCTGAACCGGCAATATGGCACACAATTGCCCGGCGGCCAAGGGATAATCAATTACCGGATAGCTCTGCCGGCAATGCAGCTATTGAAGCACCATTTATTTTTAAGAAAGATAAATACTATTATCTTTTTGTTTCGTGGGACTATTGTTGCCGAGGCGAGAAAAGCAACTATAAAGTCGTGATGGGTCGCAGTGAAAAGTTGACCGGACCTTATATTGACAGGTCAGGAAAGCCGATGGTTGATAACGGAGGTACCATCATTATTGAAGGCGATAACAAAGAATGGTTTGGAGCGGGTCACAATTCAGTTTATACTTTTGATGGAAAAGATTATATCATTTATCATGGTTACGATGCTATTGACCGAGGCAGGTCGAAACTCGTTATTAAGGAACTAGGTTGGGAAGATGCATGGCCCTTAATAAAGTTATGAGTTATGAGTGATGAGTGATGAGTGAGTTATGAGTGAACTTAATTTATGAATAATAATACGATAAATAGTATTGCTTTTTTGCTAACTGATAACTTGTCTTTCACTCATAACTCATAACTCATAACTACGATTAGACAATCGTAAGTATCGTTCACTAATTATTGACATATGGTGTATACTATGGCCGGTTAAAGCAAATCCCATTGCACGGCCTGAGATGGCATGATTGGGATTGATAGGATTGCCGGTGTGGGTGAGCTGAGATAAATCTGTATGTTGAAACAAACTGATCGTTGCTGATCTCACAGACAGGAATTCAGGAATCAGGTCATTCAGCGATCTTTTTTCCGTATGGGCATGAAAAAGATAGTGTTCACGGTTCGGATGATTGAGCGCTGTTTCGTTATCATTCCTCATGGAAACAAATGCCTTGAACGTTAAATAACGTTCAAAATCTATCAGGTGCATCAGCACTTCTTTTATTGACCATTTGTTGGTATCATAACGGAACACCTCAATTTCAGATGGAATACCACTGAATAATTGCGTCAATGATTCCTGGTTTTCATGGAGTGCTGATAAAAGGTCAGTGTGTTTGACAAGGTCGATATACTTCCTGAAAAAATCATTTGTTTCCTGTTCAGCTGGTTTTGCGATTTTCATGTGATCACTTTTCGGTTTGAATGGTTGTTTTGTAAGCTACAGGTGTTTTACCTGTCCATCTCTTAAACGCACGCACGAAAGCTGTCGGTTCATTGTACCCGAGAGCAAAAGCAATATCCTTCATAGCGTAGTTCCCGGATCTCAGAAATGTAACTGAGAGGGCCATTCTCACTGCATCAACTATTTCCAGGAATGTGGTGCTTTCACTTTTTAGTTTTCTTTGCAGACTACGAACACTCATATTAAAGTTTGCCGCTACAGCATCAAGTGTCAGCGAATACAGGAAGGAATTGGATAATAAATAATTATACACCTTTTTATGAAATGGACCATCAGCCTCGTTGGCTTTCATGAGTATACTGACCTGATTTAACAAATAATTTTGTAATTCATAGTTGGCAATTAGTATTTCCCGGCCGATAATTTTTTTTGGAAATTCGACCCAGGTTTCGTCAACTTTTCTTGAGACTCTACATCCAAGTACACGTTCGTACTCCTCCCAATCATTTATTGATTTATAGTCGATCCCGGCAAGTTCACAAAGTCGCTGGGCCTGTATCCCTCTTTGCGAAGCATAAGCAAGTAGAGCAAGAATGAATTTCTTTTGAAAATCTTCCATGTTGCAGCTGGTATAATCGGTCAGTGAATTGTTAGTAGCACATTCCCCTTAAATGTTACGCCTATGGTAAATTGTTATTTATAAATGTTCTTTTATGCATAGGCAAATATATCAATCAGTCCTCCTCGCAAAATCGCGATGTCGCAAAATGTAAATAACCTGGCATGAATTGCCTGTCGTAAACTAATCACACCCCATTTTTTTAAATGTTGCCTTTAAGTTCTACCTTAAAGCAAAATATTGATTATGAAATTAGTAACAGTACTATTCGCCTTAATCATATTATTGAATTCATGTACTGATCAGCAGCCAGCGGGTGAACAGCAATCCGACTCTGCCGTGGCGGCTGCTGTTAAACCTGCAGAAGATTGGAAATTCGGTATCGCGTTATGGACATTTCATGATGTAAACTTTCCTGAATCATTAAAGCTCGTCGATAGTGCCGGTTTAAAATATATTGAGCCCAATACATTCCACCAGGCAGGGCCGGAATTAAAGGACACACTTGTGGGTAAGCTATCACCGGCAGGTTTGGAGAAACTTAAGGCTATGATAAGCGAAAGAGGCCTTATCTGTGAATCCGTTTATGTAGTTGGTGATTCCACCATTCAATCATGGGCAAGACAGTTCGATATAGCCAAAAAACTAGGGGCAAAATTTGTAACAACAGAACCACCGCTTAATATGCTGAACAGCATAGATAGTCTTGCCGGTGCTTATGGCATCATGGTTGCGATTCACGAGCATTGGAAAGGAGTGAGTCAATATTGGAACCCGGATACAACATTGCTGGCACTAAAGGATCATCCGAATTTCGGGGTTTGTGCTGATCTCGGACATTTTCCCAAAAGTGGTATTGATCCTCTTGAAGCAGTGAAAAAATTCAAAGGCCGTATTATAGCCATACATATGAAAGACATTGCTGCCTTTAATCAGCCGGCTTTGAAAGATGTGAGGGCTGGTACAGGTGTTGTGAATTTTCCTGCGATATTCCAGGAATTGAAGGATCAGCAATTTAAAGGTCATATTTATATTGAACGTGATTCAATTGAGAAACCGAACAACCTCGCTTCGGTGAAACTGGCTTTACAGTATTATAATGAACAAACAAATAAAATCAAGTAGATGTTCTTCCTGGAATCATTATGAGTCATTTCAAATCTAAAATAGGTCCTGAATTAGCTATCCCGGTAGCTGTCTTATTGTTTGCGGGGTTAATGTTATCTTCTGCCAGTAAAAACTGGATAGGGGTGCTAATCATATTCCTCGTCATGATTTTTGTGCTGCATGTTTTTCTTACCACCTATTATGAAATAAATGGAAACATCCTCAAAATCAAATGCGGGTTCCTGATAGACAAGGAAGTTAATATAGATGATATTGTTTCTATAAAGGAGACTTTTAATCCTTTAAGTGCGCCTGCTACTTCACTTGACCGGCTTGAAATTAAGCTAAGGGGCAAGGACAGCATACTTGTTTCTCCAAAGGACAAACGTGAATTTATTAATGAACTGGTGAAAATTAAACCGGGGATTGCAGTTATTATGAGGGCCGATAAAAACAAAACAGCTAACTAACATCTGAGAGCAGTCTCCGTGTCCGGCACTGAGCTGAAATCAAAAAAAATCAACGGTTTTGACCCAATGAACTCATCCAGATAAAATTTCCCTTTTCGTAAACAGGTTTCCCGATAGCAAACGGTTTTGCAAACCGGATACAATATTTTTGTGTTTAGTGTCGAAACGATTAATAATATATCGGCAATATCATAAAATCAATACGATCGAAACTTGACAAGATTAGCTACTAAATCATCCGATCGGGTCAATCAAACAGCCAGACCCGGGATGACATTTAAAATATTTATCAGGAAGCTTCATCTAATCCTGGGGCTTGCATCCGGTTTGATCATAGTTATCCTGGGTGTAACCGGTTGTTTGCTTGCATTTGAAGTTGAGATCCGAAATCTCACTGAACCTTTCAAAAATTTAAAATCTCAAACTGGTCACCTTTTGTCCCCGTCTGCATTGAAATCGATAGCAGACAAAAAATTATCATCTGGTAATGCACTGGGTGTGGAATATCCTGGTTCAAACAAGGCAGCAATCGCGGCATGGTACGATTCAACACATTATGAGCTCGTCTATCTGAATCCATATAGTGGAGAGGTATTGAAGCATAAAAACATGAACGAAGACTTTTTTCGGATCGTTCTTGATGGTCATTATTATCTATGGTTACCAGAAAAAATCGGTCAACCAATTGCGGCTTCCGCTACGCTTATTTTTTTAGTGATGATGATCAGCGGGATCATTTTATGGTGGCCGAAAAACAAAGCTGCCCGTAAGCAGCGGTTCAGTATAAAGTGGAATGCAAAATGGCGACGACGAAATTATGATCTTCATAATGTGCTCGGTTTTTATGTGACCTGGGTTGCTATATTTTTGGCAATTACCGGCCTTGTGTTCGGTTTCCAGTGGTTCGCAAGGTCAGTTTACTGGATCAGCAGCGGGGGAGAAACAATGGTAGATCATGCCCACCCGGTTTCAGAAACGACAAAGGCTGCAGCTTATGCAAATATGGCCGATCATCTGTGGAGTGAGCACCGCGGCAGCTTAAAAGAAAATGAAAGTATATCTGTCTATTTCGCATCACTCCCAACAGATCCTCTTGAAGTGGTAATAAATCATAAACCCGGAACCTATTACACGAATGATTATTTTCATTATGATCAGTATACAGGCAAGGAGCTGGTCGCAGTTGGTAGTTATGCAGGGAAGTTTGCTGATGCACCAATGGCTGATAAGATTGTCCGTATGAATTATGATATGCATGTCGGTGCTATTCTTGGCTTACCTGGAAAGTTCCTTGCTTTTTTTGCAAGCCTTATAGCTGCGAGTCTGCCCGTCACGGGTTTTATTATCTGGAGGGGAAGGAAGAAAAAGAAAAGTGCAGCCACCCGGGCGATAACAAAAGTGGTTAAGTTGGAACAGGTAATTTAGATAAAACCCCGATATACCCGTACTAATTCCCTTACCTGGTTTAATAAAGAAAGGCTGGATCATGATTATGACACAGCCTTTCAGTGGTTAAGGCGGGATGTAAAAAGAGGGTGACAGAGGTTAACAGGAAACGTCAGTGTTCAAAGTTGGTCAGCGCTTTAAGGGTTAGCTTTGCGCTAAAATGATAAGCTTTCCAGGGTCGATCTGTTTTCAGAAGGGAGTGGGATAGCAGATGATCAATGTTGTTATTCTTTAAAAGATTGATCAACTGATTTGTCGAACTCTTCGTAAACTTCGATCTCACCGTTTACTACTTTCAAACGTTTCCATGATTTTTTGTTTTCGATAAGAACCAGGTGTGCGACCTTGTTCATAACTGTCACTTCAGCTACACCCCCAAAAATCTCCCACCTTGGATAGGCATCATTTACCATGTCTGCGATAGGAGCAGGAAGTTTGGCGAAATCATAATGTTTGATGTTATTCAGGAACTTTCCTTTCCTTGTGTAGGTGGTTCTGTTCATGTCACCATCAGTCTTGCTGTTGATTTGAATGGTCTTACCATTCTTATTAGCAAAGACCCTGATGTCATAAGCTGATTTAAAGTCACGGGTGAATCTTTCATACATTTTTGGTGATAAAGTTTTCATTTCTGTCAGGGATTTGAGATCCGCTTCGGCAGCCGCATAAGGCGCAGCTGCTGAGTTTACATTCCCGGGAGTAAAGTTGAGCGGAGTTGAATTCTGTGCGATTGCTGCTTCGTTTAAAGCGAGCGGAGACAGGAAGGCGAGTAACCTTACTAAGATAGGTTTCATTGTTTTAAGATTTGTAAGATGATTAAAATTTTGTGGCGAGGATGGTGGATTTAAAGCATTCAGGTGTTAACTTCCCGGAGTTTCTGCTTTCTGGTAACACTTTGGCAGATTCCTTTGCGGTTTCCTTTTAGTGTTTGTCAGCAGGCTTGCACTATTTGGTCGTGGATGGGAAACATAAGGGTAACAGAAAACACAACTTTTTTTTATACGCATTTTTACATATCTTTCTATAAGGAGGAACACTTATGCCATCCTTTACTTCCCCTTTGAATGATCAAGACTTTGAAATAACACGGAACCTCCGTCTGGACGGGGTTCCACGGCGAACGGCAGAAGACCATCTGTTCAGAAAGTATGCATATTTCATCCGCGAAGGCAGTCACAAATATTCTATCACAGAAGAAGAATCATTTGATGCGTACGCCGATTCAATTCTTTCCGCTATTGATACCATTACAAAAGGACTCTTCGAGAACCGTTCCAGCCTTAAGACTTATTTATACAAAATATTTCATAATAAATGTGTTGACCTTATCCGTAAAAAGACGACAAATAAAATGAGCGTTCACCAAACGACTGCCATTGATGATATGATGATGCAGCTTTCTGACACAGCGAAACCGGTAATTCAACAATTAATTGAAAGATCGGATATCGAACAACTGAAGCATCAGTTGGAGTTATTGGGTGAAAAATGCAAGAAGCTTCTCAATTTATTTGCTGAAGGATATAGTGATAAGGAGATTGCGGAAATTGCTGAATACAAAACCGGTGAGGTGGCGAAAACCAGCAGGATCCGTTGTCTTGAGAAATTAAGGCAATCATACAAAAACACATAATATGTCACAGAGCCTCGAACAAATCGAAAATTATTTCCAGGGTACATTAAATGCGGTCGAGGCCCGGGAATTCGAGATGGCAATTCAAAATGATCCTGATTTTGCGAAAGAGGTGGCTTTTTATATGAGTTCGGTAGGAACGGTGAAGGATCAGTTAAATGCAGAAAAGAAAATACGTTTCCGCCAGGTCTATGATAGTTCGAAGATGGTCGTTGCGGATCAGCTGGCTCCATCCAAAACAAAAGGTGCGGTTATCCGCCAGATCTGGAAGTATGCAATTGCCGCAGCTGTGTTTAGTGCGGTTTTAGTGAGTGGATATTTGTATACCAAGAGTCCTACGCCCCAGCAAATGGCTGATAAATTCATATCTGAAGAATTCCAGACTTTAGGTGTTCCCATGGGTACAACAGCAGATAGCATGACTATGGGAAAGCAGTTTAACGATAAGGGCAAATATGCGGAGGCCTTAGCTATATTTGAAAACATCGCGAAACAATATCCTACAGATGTCAAAGCACGCGAATATGCGGGTATTGCGGCTCTTATGCTTAAAGACTATGAAAAGGCATTTCAATATTTCCAGAACCTGTCTTCTGTACAGGGACTAAATTCCAACCCCGGAAACTTTTATGCGGCTATCACCCTGATGAAACGAAACCAACCAGGAGACAATGATCAGGCAAAAGAAATTTTGCAGAACGTTGTCAAAAACAAAGAAACACATAGTGAGATTGCAGAAGCCTGGCTCAAGAACTGGTAACGTTCTATTATATATTATTTAAACCTTTTCACTATGCCTGTAAAGACAAGCACCACTTCTCTCATTGCCGTTGGTCTGGCATCCTTTGTCGCCGGGGTATTGGTCTCCCGTAGAAAATGCCGGTCATGTGCAACAGATTCAAATGTCAAAAAATGGGGAAGGCTATATTTGACCGTAGACCCTCCGGAAGAGTTTAATGACACAAAAAAACTTAATGAGGAAATTAAAAAAATTACAGCACAAGTGCAAAAACATCATGTTGACAAACTTGGATTCGCTGGAAAATACAAACTTGGTTATACGTATGACCAAATAATTATTGAAGGAGAAAATATACTTGAAGTTCAATACTATACGGTGAGAATCCTTGAGGATGGTTATACCAGGTCATCCTTCGAGACTGACTCATCCCTCCAGGCTGGTGAGGCGCCCAGGGCCGCTCCGAGAATGATGTCATTGGAAGCAGGAACGGATGATACCGGTCATACTCCGCCACAATGTCCACGCCCACGTCCAAACTTTAAATCAAAATATGATTTTGAAGGATGGCAGTGCGATTATAATTAATGTGTGAGCGTGATAATTAAGAGCTTGAAAATTGAAACGGATAATAAACTATATCTGGTTCCTGGCAACATTTCTGTTAAGTAATCCGGCAAGTTCACAATCACTGTCCGTGCATTGCATAGACAGTGATTGTATTTTACAACAGCTTTCAGCTGATAGCGCAAGGAGTCTGAAAAATTTAAGTAAATGGATATCCATTGACTCTGCTATTTCTCATACAGCAATTCAGGGCACCTACATTCAAGGGCGTGTTCAACGGATGATCAGCGTTATATATTATGACAAGGGAGAATATAAAAATGCAATTGAATGGGCCGAAAAAGTCAGAGTACTTTTTAGGAAAATGATGGATGAAAAGGAAGAAAACCTGGTGCAACTCGCGAAGAACTTTTACCTGATGGTTGCCTGTTACGATTCGCTGGATCAATATCCAATGCAGATGAATATGGTGGACAGCTGTATTTCGGTGGACAAGGAAATGAATACCAGCTATTACAATACTTCACTGCTTATAGAAGAACAGGTTGCATGGTTATATAATAAAGGTGATTATAGGGCTTGCATCAGCTATGCTGATTTAGGGGAGGCGATTATAAAGAAATATGTCCATGATAATAGTAGTTTCCACAGAGCTACTTCAATAATCTTTTATAAGGTACAGGCGCACATGTACCTGGGGGAATTGCAGGTAGCTCAGGAAATACTTCACAACACCTTAAAAGAGCACGAAAAACTTCGCACGATTGGGTTACTGGGCACTTTACAGGGTATAAATGCTGATTTATATCTACTTCGTAATAAACCGGATTCGGCTATAGCTTCGCTTTTAATTGCTATTGAAAATCACAGGAAAGAAAAATATGCAAAGGGCCTGGCTGAGTGTTATGAAATCATTGGGCAAACTCATCTGGAATATTTTAATCGCCCTGATCTTTGTCTAAAATATAGCAAACTTGCATTACGTTATGCAGTTCAGATAGATTCTGTTTCGATTTTGAATACCATGTCGAAGGCATATCTAAAAGCGAATAATCCAAATCTAGCGCTGCAGTATATTGATAAGGCATCCAGCTTGTTAGGCGTTGATATCCCTAATATTAAAGAGATGCCTGGTCTTTTACTGACTTTCGCATTAGAAAAGCGGGCGCCATATGCCATTCAACTGTTGATTTCAACGGCTGATGTTTATTTGCGAATCGGGATGTTATACAAGGATCGCAGATCGCTAAACACTGCGATTGATTTTTATGCGCGCGCGGATCAGTTGCTTTCCCGGCTGAAAAATGAATATCGTACATTGGATTCCAAGTTATACTGGCGTAAGCAAACTGTATATCTATATGAGCGTGCGATTGAATCCAGTTATTTATTAGATGATAAAACTGCCGCCTTGTATTTTCTCGAAAAAAGCAGGGCGATTTTGTTACAGGATCAAATCAGTGAAACACGTGCAATGCAACCTGCAGAGCTGAAAATTAAGACAACCATCCGGGCTGAAATTAAAGCGCTTAACGATCGTATTTCACAGACAAACAGGGATGATCCTGCATATACCGCATTACAAAGGAGGGTTCTTGAGCTTGAACAAAAAGAATATCTTTTGAGATTGCCCGTCACCGGCACCGAATCTTTAATGCATGATCATAGATTAGCCATTGAGTCAGCTGCAGCTTTAAAAACTGTAAAAAAAATTCTTGAAACTCACCAGGCATATATAAACATTTTCGACGGCGATTCCGCGGTCTATTTGTTGAAGTTCATTGGACATAAAATATTATTCCAGAAGATTGCGAAAAAAAGCTATGACTGTCTTGTGGCGGAATTTCAGCAAGGGTTGATTAAACCGGAGGTCTATACCGATGCATTTGAAAAATGGTCGCGCAATGCAAATGCCCTTTATAAATTAGTGTTTGGCCATGATGAGATTTCCCCCGGCAGAATCATGATTTCTCCCGGCTCGAATCATTATCCTTTTGAAGCTCTCGTAAAAACTACAACGAACGGGCAAAACCGGTATTTGGTGCAGGATTATGCTATCAGTTATGTATACTCGGCCGCCTATCTTGCGGACAGTTCTATTGAGGCAAAATCAATCTCAAATCCCCAGCTTCTGGGAGTGGCACCTGTTCAATATTCCGGGCGTCTGAATGTAAGTGAACTTGCAGGCAGTGATTTATCTGTGAGGAACCTGGCTGAAGGCTTTAAGTATACCAGTATGTTTTCGAATGCGGCCACAAAGAAAAATTTTCTGGATAACTTTTATAAATACGAGATTGTCCACTTATATACGCATGCAGATGCCAGGGGGCAGCGGGCAGATCCTGTTATTTACTTCGCAGACTCATTACTTTATCTGAATGACGTGATGGTTTCAGTACGGCCAGTAACCTTGTTGATTGTTCTGGCCGCCTGCGAGTCAGGACTCGGTCAGTTTTATAAAGGAGAAGGCGTGTTTAGCTTTAACCGGGCTTTTGCGGCCATAGGTATTCCGACTTCTATTGTGAATCTGTGGCCGGTTGACAGTAAAACAACTTACCAGTTAAACGAATTGTTTTATCAGTTGCTGAGGAAAGGTTTGCCAGTAGATGTTGCCTTGCAACAAGCCAAATTAAAATATCTGGAGACTGCGACTGGCGAAAAGGTCATGCCTTATTTTTGGGCTGGCAGCCTTGTAGAAGGAAAGCCTTTAGAGCTTCTGCCTCTGAATAGTAAGTTCGCGATGGTTGTTGGAATCGCTATATTTTTTACGTTGCTGATCGCATTACTTGCCATCATTGCTTTAAGATTTCAACGGGAATAATTGCTACTTTCGATTTGCATTACTGGCTTAAATCTTTGGCTAGCAGGAAAACTTGTAGCTGGTAAGAATATTTGTAGAGTGCAAAAATCCTTCGCTTTCAAACCAATCTTTTTCGATCAGTTTACGCAATCCCATAAAACTCGCATGGGCCTGCGGGCATAACATAGAGCCAGCTGAAGCGGCTATTTCAGATTCTTCTTCCTCTAAAGTTTCCTCCGTGAGTTCCGGCATGGTTCCATTACAAAGTGTAAGTCGCTCCAGTATACTTTCTTTCGCCGAACGAAATTGTCGTAACGAGGGATAAATTGAATTAAAATGCGATAGTAGTTTGATTTTCATATAGTAGATTTCTCACCTCAAAAGTAACTCAAACTATATAACTAAATAAATACAAAATGGTTATAACCTATAACCTGAGGTTATGATAAGTCTTGGCGATTTTGATAAATGCTTTGGTCAATTCACTACTTTCGCCCTTGCGCTGGATGAAATAGAAATTTCTTTCAATATTTAATCCTTCAAAGTTTATTTCCGTTAATGTCTTGTCAGCCAATTCTTTCAGAACCGAACGTTTTGGCAAAAAACCGAGAAGTTCCGATTCGACCAGGAAATTTTTTAATGCTTCAGTACCACCAAGTCTCACTTTAACATTTAGCTGGTTGAGAGATATCTTGTTTTTTGCGAGACTGAATTGCAGCGCATCGAGTGTTCCGCTTCCTCTTTCACGCAAGGCTACGGGCATATTAACTATAGCGCTGAGAGGATACGATTTTTTTTTCGCGATGGGGCTATTTTTGTTGCAGACAGCAATTACTTTATCATTGATGAAAGGATGATAAACTATGTTAGTGAGTTTGCTGCGTTGTTCAACTATACCCAGATTAATTTCCTGGTCAATCAGGGCGGCAAGCACTATTTCGGAATTCCTGTTAAGCAGGCTGATCTCAAGCTGTGGAAATTTTTTATGAAATATTGATAGAATCCGGGGCAGAATATAAAGTGCAACAGTGGTACTTGCGCCGAGTTTCATTGTTCCTTTTGCTTCGATTTCGTTGCTTATTGAGGTTATCTGAAATTCGGTTTCTTCCTGTATGTTTTTAACATAAAGCAAACGTTCCATTAGTAATTTGCCGGCCGGTGTTATCTGGATCTGGATGCCTTTGCGTTCAAACAGTCTGCACTTATAATAGTTTTCAAGAAACTTTATGTGCTTGCTGATTGCGGGCTGCGAAATGAACAGTACCTGGCTAGCCCTCGAAAAGCTTCGTTGCCTGGCAACCTCCAGAAAAACCAGGTGATGAGTAGAAAGCATAGATGAGCTCCTGAAAATTATTTGTGGTGGATGTTCAAACAAACGAACAGGTTTATTTGATTGCCCCGGTGTTAAAACTCAAAGTTATGGACTGCGACCAATAATTTATCCGAAAATTCATGAAGTCATCCATATTGAAAAGTGGAAAGTCGTCGAATCCTGCCTTTACCAACGTATATACAATTTCAGGTTGAATTGACAATGGGTTTTTAACGGTTGGAAGTGGTGATAAAATTTATCATTATTTACCTTTTTACCATAAGGCGTTTCCGTTTTTACTTTATATTAGTGGATATAGCCAAGCTATCTTATCACCGCACATGATTGAATGGACTTCCTTATCAAATGAACCCCTGCAGTTTGAAAATTATATTCCGGCTGGCTTTGCGGGCGTCAGTATGCCAGAAGCGGTTATTGCTTCTGCAAAAGGCAAATTCGGTCGCCTGACTTTTCAAAGCATTGTCAACCCGGATTTTTGTTTTCAGTATAGTGTGGTTGATTTGCTGACACCATTAACGGTTATGGGACGTTGTTCGTTGGAAGGGCTATATACCCGGATTGTCCTGGAAAGTCATATCAACCATGACTTCAAAAATGCAGATGATATTTATATCCGTGAGGGTCAGTTTTCGATGGCACTGGCAAACAAGCTTGAAGCAAGAATTCAGTATCCGCGTGCCAGGGCTTACAGCAGTTTCGACGCCTGTTTTTCCCTGGATATGGTTAACCGGCTATTGCCATTTTATCCAACGGCGGCGCGGTTTTTCGAGGTAGGAATTTCGGCCCGGCCCTATATATTGATATCGGCTCCGAGGGCTGCAGGTGCAGAAACAGAATTGATCATTGAAAATATTTTGCATGAGCCGCGTAATGAGAAAAATGCTGAACTGCTCCTGGTAAATCTATTTGCACATCTCGAAAAAGATCAGGCCTATAAATCGCCTGGTCAGGATGTGTTGAATAACATTTACGCAGTCGAGGAGTTGATTGCTGAAAATATCCGGAAACATTATCTCCTGCCAGAACTGGCGCGTCGGGCAAATACAAACGCCTGTTATCTGAAAAAATATTTTCCCTGGATATTTGGTGTATCACCATATCAATACCTGGTAAGGTTAAGGATGCGGCAGGCCAAACGTTTTTTGAAAAGCGGCCTGTCGGTTAAGGTCACCGCAAAACAATGCGGTTATTCATCCACTGCAGAGTTTTCAAAAGCATTTAAAAAAGTCGTTAAAGTTTCCCCGGAAAAGTTCCGGAACGGAGATTAACACAAATAAATTCCTTTTTTCACCTTGTTTTATACCAAACTGACAACAGCTTTATTTGGATTCACGTAAAGGTATACCCGAACTTTAGGTTATAACCTTTACTGCGATGAAGAAATTTTTTATCAGCCATTTTACGGATACCGCGGCTAGCTTATTTATTGTGTTGTTTCTTTATACTGCGGTGAGTAAGTTGCTGGATTACCGTAGTTTTTATGCCACAATGGATATAATGCCATTGCTGAAGGGCAAGGGGTTTATTCTTGCACCTTCGATCATCGTTTCAGAGATTATTATTTCCTTTGTTTTATTGATACCTGCCTTGAGGGTGTTGGGCCTTTATTGTTCCCTGGCACTGATGTCGGTGTTCACTATTTATCTGTTGTTTGCTGTGATGAGTGGTTATTCGTTGCCTTGCAACTGCGGTGGTGTATTAAGGCAATTAAGCTGGAAACAACATTTATTGTTTAACATTGCTTTCGTATTAGTTGCAATCTCAGGCATTGTATCACATCTGAAACAAAAACATTTATTGCAATAAATCAAGGGCTTCCGGAGGCATCCGTCGGTTCAAGGGGAAAGCCGAAACCCCTTAAAATCAGTAGGCACATCTAAATTAAATTTTATATTATGAAAAAGCTTTTAATTCCTGTTTTAGCAGTAGGTGTTTCGGTGTTTAGCGCGTTTGTTACCAGACCGACGACGTTGTGGTTTTCCTACACACACTTCAGTTCTACTGATCCTGCTGAGCGCTTAGATCGGGACAATTACGATGTAACCACGCCTGTATGCACCCCATCACAAAATATGCTTTGTTCTATTGAGGCAGAAGCAGATTTAGATGATAAACCGATAATTCCGTCCTCCAGTGATTTGCATACTGCATTGTACAATGGCGGTGATACGAAGCCTGACTTTGGTTCTCCGCTAATAAAAGGAAAACCTTACTAGTGCAATGGAAAGTCGTTATAACTAGCGGCTTTCCTATCTTGGATTTTGTGAGATTTGATTTTGCAAAACGACTGCGGTTGGTATCAGAAAGGTATACCTGGGATCACCCGGTGGTAGATCAGTGCGATTTCCATTGATGACACGTGTTAATGATATTGCATATTGTCCGTCTACATTAAATCTGCGAAGATCAGTCCACCGGACTCCAGGTCGAAAACACAGTTCTTTGCGTCTTTCCGTCAGAATCGTCTTAATGACTTCACTTTGGGTGGTAGCAATTCGGGGAACAAAACGGGCACTTTTCCAACGCTTGACCAGCAGGCTGTTCAAATCTTCCATAGCTCCAACAATATTTCCATTCCTGGCTCTTGATTCCGATCTTATTAAAAAAGTTTCATTAGTGGAAAGTCCGGTGAAGGATATCGTGACACTGGTACCTGCATAAGAACCCTTGAATCTATAAGCGGAACCCTGTTTTGCAAAAAAAGTTGATTTTCTAAGATCGTTGGAATCATAAAGGGAAACAAGGGTTGAATCAACATAGCAGTTTTCCATATGTAATCCGTAATCTGAGGTTGAATGATATGTTACTTCATTATTCATTATTTTGAAGGGTGATTCAGCATTGATGTTAACTTGTGTCTGGTCATTGTAATCCATAAGTGCTTTATATATCTGTAGGGACGAGTCCGAATACTTTTCGGCACTTTGATAATCTCCCTGGCTCAAATAGATTTTAGCAAGCAGCCCATATGCAGCAGCCTTTCCGGGCCGGGTTTTGAATAAGCCGGTATCCGGTAGCAGTCCGGCGCTTATTTTCAATTCATCGATAATTGTTTTGTATGATTGTTTAAGAGTCGCTCTTGTTGTAACAGATTCAATGTCCGCAGTTAACTTTAATGGAATGCCGAATTCATTATCTGGCCCATCAAAGGATGAATATGGAGCGAATAGCTGTGCCACCATAAAATGGGCCAGGGCCCTGACAAATAGGGCTGATCCTTTGATCTCCGACAATGCCCTGTCATTTCCTTCTGAGGAAAGCTTTTCAGTTTCTTCAAGAATCACATTCATTCTAAATATTCTTTGGTAGCAAAAGGCCCATTCCTGCGATAGATTTGCATTTGGATTCCAGGAATAAATTTCCTTTGCTAACTGGGAAAAAATGCTATTGTAATTTTCAGTTGTGAAATATAAGTCATCGGAAGCCAGTAGGTCTGAGACCGGATTTTGTGCGTAAGTGTTAGCATTATCGAATAATCCCTGGAGTTCTGAAACTTTTGAAAGGATAAACCTGGATTTGTCCGCCTTTTTGTCGAGAAACTTTTGACAGCCAACCAGAAAAATTAATAAGAATGCACAATATGAAATTCTTCCTGACATAAATTGTTGTGTTAATAGTTAATTGAAATGCCTGCCGCGAAACTAATTGGTGGTGGTGTGCCGTAATCCGGATCAAGGCCGGCATTATTAGCTTTCCATATTAATCCCAGATTATTCACATAGCCGTACACCCTGATGCTTTCAAATGGGCTTTTTTTGAAATTGGAACGGTCAAATGAATAAGAAAAATTAATATCCTGAAACCTGAAATGATCTCCTTTTTGCACATTCACCTCAGCATATCTATAAAAATTATCGCTGTTTTGATCAGCAGGATAGGTAGCAGCGGGAACATTTGTCCTGTTCTCATCGCCTTTTGACTTCCACCTGTTTTGGTAGTCCGTGTACGCAGTTTGCTCCCAGACTGAATACAACGAGGAATAACTAATGGGATTGGGACGACGGAAGTAGTACCCTAATTTGTAGGAAATATTAAAAGATAAGGAGGCCTTTCCATAAATAAAGCTATTCCTGAGAGCCCCAAAATATTCCGGTCTTGATGAGCCGTGAAATATTAGATTATCTTCAGTTGATTGGTTAAAAATTGCAGTATACGCGTTTGATATATTGCCGTCTAATACGCCTAACGGACGACCGGTGTTTGGGTCTAGTCCTCCCCATTGGTAACTGATGACCGAATATGCTCTTCGCCCTTCTATGGGGGTTATGTCAACGGACAGGTAATCAGTAATTTTCCGTACAAATAAGTATTTATCGGTCTTATTCGTGTTATAAGAAAAGATCAGATTAGTGTTCCAGGCAAATTTAGATTTTCGAAAATTTAAAGTAGTAATATTTATATCGATCCCACGACCAGCTAAAATAGCACTGTTCATGATTACATTATTGAAACCATTTGTGATGTCGCCTGAAACCGGACTAATCAGGTCAACTGATCTTTTTGTATAGAACTCCATTGATCCCTGGATCCGGTTCGCCAGTATGGAAAAATCCATGGAAATGTTTACAATCCTGGACTTTTCCCAGCGCAGAGATTTGTTTGGAGGATTATTAATATTATAAGCAGGCAAACGAGTGTCGGCATTTGGTGTTGTAGAAACAATAGTAAGTATAGCCGGAATAGTATTGTTTACATTTCCGCTGTATCCGTAGGTAGCCCGCAATTTCAAAAAGTCAAACAACTTATATTGAAAAAATGGTTCTTTCGAAATGGTCCAGGCAAGTCCTCCTGAATACAACGGTTTCCATTTATTATTAGTGGTAGTGCCGAATAGGTTAGACGCATCCTGCCTTCCACTTAGAGTAATCGAATAGCGGCGTTTAAATGAATAAGCTGCATTACCGTAAAACGAGACGAACCTATTGGTCTTATCGTTATATGAAGCGTTGTTGGTTATTCTTGTAGACGCACCGAAATATGTTGGCTTCAGATTTATTAGATCGACATTTTGCCTTGTTAATAAGTCCTTGTCATATCCATAAGTCGTTTCAAATTCCTGCACATTATTCGTTTCCCGAATTTCGGCACCAACGATCGCTACTACTTCATGTTCATTCTTCCAATTTTTATTAACATTAAGTTGGCCGCGAACCGCATGGGCTACCAATTCACCATTAGTTTTGCGTAGAATACCGGAATTGGGAACTGCGGAATTTGTTGTTGAAAGCCCGCGGGGAGTAAATGTATTTATTAATGATCTTGTACTATAGGTTAAAGAGCCCGAGTAATTTTCAATTTGTGAAAATCCCTTCTGATACTGATATTTTCCCTCTGCGCTCAGCCAGGTGTTTACCTGGTATTTTACTCCGGCGTTCAGAAGTGCATCAAAACCTGTTGTCCGGTTATCAGCAAGCGCCAGTTCAGCCAATGGACGATATTTCCAGTCCAACATCCTTCCACCTCCGACAGTATCAAGAAAAGACATCCGGTAATTTTTTTCCACGGCCAGCGGGTTACCGCCTTCATCTGCCAGTTTCGCGTAGGGATATAATGCGCTTTTTCCACCACCGGCCGCTATCTCACCGCCCGGGCTATTTGTCTCCGCAAATTGCTGTGACAAAATCGCACCAAACTGAAGATCCAGCTTTTTGCCAATCCTGAAATCATTTGAAAACCGGATCGTTATACGTTGATTCTCGTTACCCACGAGGTTTGCCAGGTTTTTGTCGTATCCGAGTGAAACAAGATAATTCGTATTAGAGCCTCCCCCGGAAATGCTTGCTGCCAATTGCAGGTTCAATGCTTCCCTATACAAATACTTGGAATAATCTTTTTGGATATCATTTCCCAGAAGAGCGTTAATCTGTGCTGCTGAATCAGTTACACTGATAAGCCCACTTCGCCGTTTATTAAAAATTTCTACAGCTGGAGAGATAACGGGATAGGAAGTCCGGTTGTTAAGATCGCCATTGTAAAACCCCTGGTTAAAAAGGAAGCTTTCAACTTCAATAAAATCTTTTGCAGGAAACTTTGGTATATAGTTCAGTTCGGGTTCTTCAATCCAGGTGGCGTTACTATTAACGCTAACACTTGGCCGCTGATTGTACTTTCCTTTTTTGGTAGTTATGACTATAACTCCGTTTCCTGCCCTGCTGCCCCAGATCGAAGCCGCCGGCGCATCCTTTAAGACCGTAATGCTTTCTATATCGTTTGGATTGAGATTATTAATATCTCCTTCGTAGGGGAAGTTGTCGAGAACGATCAGTGGCCGCTGATCTGATTCCAATGTGCTGATGCCCCTGATGCTAATGCTGGTACTATTAGGGGTGCCGATCTTTTTATTAAAAAGCAATCCCGGCACTATGTTTTCGAGCCTTTCCAAAACATTCGTTGTTATGCTACGATTAAATAATTGGTTATCTACTTTTTCAAATGACCCGGTTACCCTTTCTTTCGGCAACACCTGGTAGCCGGTACTTACGCTGACAGATTCAAGTTCACTAACCAACAGCTTCAGGGCAATTTGTAAAGGCTTATCATCCCTTATAATGAGTTCCCTTGATTCATAGCCAATCATCGTGATGATAATTACTGCGCCGGGTTCCACATTGTTGAATAAAAATTCACCTTTTTCGTTTGTGAAGGTCGTACGGCCGAAACTTTTAAACATAACGGTTGCCCCGGCAAGAGGTTGGTTATCCTCACCTGTAACTTTGCCACTGATTTCAAGAGTTTTCTTAGCAGAAAAATCTTCTTTTTTTCCTGAAATGATTACTTGTTGATCAACGATGGTGTACGAGAGTGGCTGATCTTTAAAACAACTCATAAGCACTTCCTGGATGCTGGCATTTTTAAGTTCAACAGTAACAGGTTTGGTATTCGAAAGCTCTTCACGGGTGTAAATAAACCGGAATGCACTTTGTTTCCGGATTTCAGAAAACGCTGTTTCGATTGAGGCGTTTTTCAGCGACAGGGTGATACGCTGAGCATTAACGTTAGTCCAGGAACAAAGACTGATGACCGTTATCAGCACCAGAGATAATTTCATATCTCTGGTGACTGAACCGTTAAAAAAATGGTTTGGGAAGCACAGTGGCGCAACGAGGTGATACATTAATTGCATACCTTTGGTTAGTTTGGTTTGATGAAAGAAATTGTGTAGGAATGACAGTTCCAGGCAAAAATTTTATTGGCCCAAATAACCGCTTCGTCCGCATTACGAAGCGGTTTTTGTTATGGCGCATGCTTACATAGGCTATAACTTTTAGATTAAAAAATGTTTTCGAAGATTCTCAGGATTTTACTATTATTTTTCTGTCTACGACTTCAAAATGCACCCTCTTGGTTTTTTGAAGCATCTCAAGAAGTCTAGACACCGGGACATTACGGCGGATGCTTGCATTGAAATGGTATCGAGGCTTAAACTCATAAACAATATCTGCATCATACCACCGGGCGACCGTCCGCATTATCGACTCAATTGTTTGGTCGTGAAATTCGAAATAACCTTTTTGCCAGGCTAATTCATCAGCGGCATTGGGCAGGAAAACCCTGTTCATTTTTCCGTTCCGGGTAATAGCTGCCTGTTCTCCAGGTTCAATTGTCAACTCCGCGTTGGTAATGGAGGAGGCGACCCGTACTTTTCCTTCAATCAGAGTCGTTTTCAACACCGGCTCGTCATGGTAAGCATTTATATTAAAGCTGGTGCCAAGCACAGTGACTTCTGTATTGTTTGGCAATTCAACAACAAAGGGCATTTTGCCATTGTGTTTCACCTCAAAATATGCTTCGCCACTGAGTTCAACTCTTCGTTGTTTGCCGGTAAATACCGGTGGATACCGAAGTGACGAAGCCGCATTGAGCCAGACTTTACTTTCATCAGGCAGCGTAATCATATAACCTCCGCCAGGCGGAGTATTCAGCGTGTGCCATTCACCCGCTGAGCCTTTTGCCGGGTGTTCATAAATCAACTGTCCTTCTACGTTAGAAACGCCGGCAGCGATAGGTTGAATTACACTGTCCGTTAACGTTATAATACTTCCATTTCCCAATTGTAGGATAGCCTGGTTACTGCCCGGACCGATATCCCCCGGGTTGATCTTCCCGGGGGCGGGGACGAATGCAACGGGTTTTTCATTTTTCAAGGAAGATAAGTTCAGCAATTTTATAACTACAAAGCCTAACAGGAACACCAGTGTGGCAGCTGCGACATATCGCCATGTTGCTATCCGACGTATTTGTTTTTCATTCACACCTTCACTAATCCTATCCCATGCTGCTGTTGTGGTTAACTGGTCAGTGAACCGGAACTGCCTCTCTAATTTTTTCACATCAGTTAGGTCGGTGAATATCCGTTGATTGCTTTCGCTTTCCTTCAGCCAGTTGTCAAGTTCTGTTTTTTCTGAAAGCGAAAGATTTTCTTCAAGATAACCGGCTACCAGATAAGCGATACGCTGTGATCTTTCATGTCCGGGTACACCTTCATCATTCACAAGAGAATCTTCGTTATTCATTATATTAAGATAATGCTATTTGGCCGGCAACACTACAACCACATATAAGACAATCAATCATCTCATTTGGGTCAAAGCGGCAGCATATTTTGTAGAAATAAAAGAGAAAGAAACAAAAGGACCGGGCGGAGTTTAAGGCGAAGTAACTGTAAACCCCTGTTCTTCTGGCTTTTTACAGTGTTGACCGATACATTAAGTTCGACAGCTGTTTCCCGGATATTTTTGCCTTCGATAAAAAGTTTGGTAAAAACACGGCTGCATTGTACCGGTAATTTGTCAATAAGACTATGCAATTCGGCGACCGCTTCTGCATGAATAATCAGAGATGATATATCTGCTGAAAAACTACTTTGCATTTTGGCGAAATCTTCTTCTTTTTTATGCTTTAGCTGGCGGGATTTTAACCAGTTTAAAGATTTGTTGCGGCTTACCTGGTAAAGCCACGCACGCATTGCAGCCTGGTTTCTGATTGAATGATAGTCTTCCCAAAGCTTTACGAAAGTGTCAACAACGATGTCTTCCGAAACCTGATCATCGTGTGTAAAATTAAATACATAAATGCACAGGCTCTTATAGAGGTCGTCAAACAGCATGCGGAACATGGCATGTTTCTCATGCGAGTCAGGACCATTCTGATAAAGTCGTGCATTTAATTTCATGTAACTGTGGGTAGGACATAAATATACTATTTTAATCAGAACCCTTTTACTTGTAAATGAAAGTATTATTATCATCATTGTAAGTAAATGATTCATATTACTTTTCGTGGCCTTAAATTCCGAAAGAATCTCAAGAGATGGCCAAAAAAAACCGTTCTTCTCTTTTTGCATTTTATGAAACGCAGGAGGGAGTTTATAAAATTAATGCAGTTAAGAACAGTCTAAATTCTAATTCAATTGAAAGCTTCCAGGAAATTTTTGCTACTGTTGCAAAGACGAATCTGCAAACGATCATAGGCTCGGAATTTTACGCCTTCAGTAAAAAAATTGCTGATCCGGGCCGGTTCACCTTGCAGGAAATAGAATCAATGGCAAATTTCTTTAAGGTTGATTTTGAGGTCATGTTTCGGTTTGTCCGAAAAAACATGATAGTTGCCCAGAAGCGTAAACCGAAAAAAGCTAAACCTAAAATCTGATTAAGGCTTGATTTTACAGTTGCGCGAGCGCCGGAATCTTACCGTTGACCAGGTGTCGGCCTACCTGGGAATTTCAACCGAACATTATCAAGACCTGGAAGAAGGGCGGGCCATTCCGAATTCAGTTACACTTGAAAGCCTGGCAGATCTATTTTCGCTGCCGATCGAAGCATTTGCTATAAAGGAAAATATCATCATTAATATAAACTGCGGTACGGCAAGTCATAGCAATAGCGGATATATTCACTCTTATATCAATGAGGCCAGTTCATGTGTCGGCGGTAACCGTCTTGCCGAAATGGAAAATCTGCTTCGACAGATTCTAATCCATCTTAAGTTTGAGGAAGTAGAATTTCCTGGTACGTTATCAGAATAAGCTAACCTTTATTGTCAGCCACTTCCTGTTTTCTGACAGCTAAAGTTTCTCGATAAGTTTTTTTAAAAGCAAGGCGATTTCAGCTCTTTCCTGGCGGGCGGCCACTAATTCTTCCTGGAGTGTTTTAGCGACTTCGTCTCTTTCAGTTAAAAGTTTTTCCAGGAGCTCGCGGGTAATACCATTGTTATAGGTGGCTGTGTTAAAGAGGCCGCCATGGCTATTGCTACCGCTATTATAATTAATCACCCGGTCCGTTGCAAAAAAGAATTCCGGGTCAATTTCATACAAATTCGCAAGCTGTCCTGCACGGTCAACCGTTAATCTCGTCTCCCCTGTTTCCAGCTTTGCATAAGCAGCCTGGGATATACCTAATTTTTCCGCAACGGATTCCTGCGACCAATCCCGGCTGACTCGTAATATTTTTAGCTTGGTATCCAGATGATAGCTTTCAGACATTTGTCAGGTTATTCGTTTTTGAATGAAATTATAACGAATGCTCTAAATTAACAATTATAGGTTGTTGGACGCAATTTTTCGCCGGCTCAACTTTGTTCTCCGCAAAGACAGTTCCGCAGCTCCGCTTTTTTTATCCATTTTATCACATCCTCCAACTCATCATACTTATGCTGCGCATTACGATTTTTGCATTGATATCCCTGTCTTCTATTTCAGCATCATCGCAACAAGTTAAGGCCATAGCAATTGGCGAGGAATTTCCATCTATTCCGAAAGCTAATGCACTTAACCACATTGATTCCGTTATTAATCTGTCCGATTATCAGAACAAGTTGTTAATCCTTGATTTCTGGGCGACATGGTGCAGTTCCTGTATCGGCGGTTTTCCGAAACTCGACTCGCTCCAAAAAACTTACACAAACGACCTTAAGATAGTTCTCGTCAACGTTAGTGATTCACCCGGCAAAATCGATTCCTTCCTGGCTAAATATAAACAACGAAGGGGGCGCGCGCTGGGCCTGCCAACTATATGGGACAATTCTGAAATCACCGCGATGTTGCCCCACCGCTCGATCCCGCATTATGGCTGGGTACATAAGGGCCGCCTGATAGCTACGACGGGCACAGATGAAATAACCGGGAAGAATATTTCTGCAGTGCTGGATGGTAAAACTGTGCAGTTCAGGATGAAAAAAGATATTTTCAACTTCGATAGAAACAGGCCAATGCTGGAAAATGGCAATGGCGGAGACTCTGCAGCTTTTCGTTTCCGGTCACTTTTTGCGGCGGAACTACAAGGCATGAACAGCGTTTATTTTGAGAGAAAAACCGAACATCACCGGCGTAAGGCTTATGTCAATTTATCAATGGCTCAATTATTCAGCGTCATGACCGGCATTCAGCCATATGGAATTTTGCTTGACTTGCCGGAAGCAAGCATGCATACCGGCCCCGGTAACCCCCTGTTTTGCTATGAAATCACCGGACCTGTGGATACACAAAATGATGTTATGACTGCATTTAGCATAGAGGATCTCAATAGGTATCTTAATGTGACAGCCAGTATTCGCTTCAAAAAAATTCCTGTTTACCGCCTTGTGATGTCAGCAAAAAGAAAAAAGGTTGCATACGATACTACCCATTCATCCTTCATGGAAAACGAGGAACATACCGAGCTTCAATTCAACCGTAAAAAAATCCGGTTCCTTATCTCACATCTTAACTATGGGCCAACCGAATACCCGGCAAGAATGCCATTTATAGACGAAACCGGTTATGAAGGAACTATTACCGTTGCTATACCTGATGAGGCCATAAGAAATATATCACTACTTCGAAATATCCTGGCAAAGGAAGGAATCCGAGTAAAGAAAGGGAAAAGAAATATGAAAGTTTGTATCATCAGATCAAATGACGGTAAGAATAAACATGGAAAGTGATTATAAAAGGAATGTGGAAAAAAATATGGGGGAAGGAATAAAAAAATACTAAAATATTTAGTAAATTTGTCAGAACGTGACAAGTCGAAAAATGTATATGGCAAATCAGTTTGGGACTAAAGTGAAACAGCTTCGGGAAGAAATAAAGCTCCCGCAAAGAGTTGTGGCGGGAAGGCTTCAGATCGATTCACCCATGCTGAGTAAGATTGAAAGAGGGGAACGCAAAGCAAAAAAGGAGCAAATTGGTTTATTTGCCCGGATACTCAAAGCGGATCGCGATCAGTTATACACATTGTGGCTTGCAGACCAGCTTCTTGAGGTAGTGGAAGGGGAGGCTTTAGGTTTAAGGGCTTTGCAACTTGCGGAAGAGGAAGTGGAATATGTATTAAAACGTGCAAAGCAATCTGGCTGAACCAGGTTATTATTTGTATCTGGCATGTTCACAATGAAGTTAATTGTATGCGCGAACGATTTAGTAAGTCTGGTAATTTATTTATTAGAGCAGGAACTGATCCGGCAGAATCAATTCGTGAGATCTTTGATACTTTCGATTTAAAAGATTTCCGCGATGAAATCATTTTTTGGCTTGAGTTATCACTGACGAACGATAAGGGAGCATATCAGGAAGGAAAAGATCGTGAGGATGTAATGGATTTCTGTCGCGAGTTGATAAAGTTGGTGGAAGCATTTTACATGCTCTCTGTGAGCGGCATGCGCCAGAAGCTCCCTAAATGGAGAAAAAATGTGGTAAAACAAAAGAGCAGTAATTCGGAACTATCCCTGTTGGTTGATGACGAGGTAATTGTGGAACCTCATAAAACAATCAGCAGTTTTTGCAGATTGTTTTCGTCTTCATATGTCGAGTCTGAAATGCTTGATTTACTCGATTCAGTGATAACTTATGAAGGAGTAAGGCAGGTTAACCGGATTAACCTTGTTTTATTTTATCAATGTGTCCGTTATCTTATTTCCAGTGCATACGCAATAGACAAAAAACAAGCGAAAAATTAAAGATATTAAGATGCTTAATACAAAATATGTAAACTCACCTAATCCGGAAGAGCTTTGGTATTTATCACCGGAATCCCTTGAAAATCCTCAAAAAGCGATATTTCAGTTCTTTGATACCTATGGATTGGGAAGCGCACATGAGCGGCTATGGCAAATGGTTAAACAAACATTCAGCAGCGAAGAAAGCAATGGCTGGAACGAAGTAAAAAGAGCGAATTGTCTCCATTATTATGAATTGATGACTGAACTTTTAAACGCGAACTATGCGCTGTTTTTAAAGATGCGCGAAAATAAAAAATAAAAGCTGAGGATTCGCGTAGCCAGTCGTGAACATTGCCGTTGTGTTCGCAGATACCGGCAACGAATATGGCGTAACTGGCTCTTCCATTATTCTCTATCTTCCAAAGATCTAAACGACGGAAGTAGTATCATTGTGAAACGATATGTTGACGAATAAATAATTTACCCGATCAATACAATGGGTCAGTTTAAGGCTGAATTCAGCATGATGATCATGTTTGCCTGAAATAAGGCTGATGCCCAAAGGCATTCCGATTTCATCATGTAGTGAATGTACGAATTTCAGGTGCACAGCATTTGTGATTCAAAAAAACCTTAATTTGTATATATAAACTTTTTGTTAATGGCCAGTCCAAAATTCAAAGTTCTCTCTATTGATGGCGGGGGAATACGTGGTATCATTCCCTGCATCATACTTAAATACATTGAAGAAAATACCGGTACGCCGATTTCGGGATTATTTAATCTTATCGCCGGTACTTCAACGGGAGGTATCATCTCGGTGGGACTAACGAAACAGGAGAAGAATTTTCAGAACTCTTTCAGCGCGGAGCAGATGCTTGAACTTTATGTCAAATTCGGGAAGGACATTTTTTCCGACCGCCCAAAAGATTTATTAAGCCGGATATCAGCGAAGTTATTTGCCAAACCTTATGATTCCACTGACATGGAAGCATTATTAGATAGATACTTTGGTGAGGCCAGGCTAAAGGATGCTTTGTCTAATGTATTGGTAACAACCTATGATATTGAAAAGGGAAAGCCTTTTTATTTTTCGTCAAGGCTTGCTGCGAACGATGCCAGGGAAAATTTCAAACTGAAGGAGGTAGCCCGGTCAACTTCTGCCGCACCAACATATTTCAAACCGAACTTGTTGGAATACGATAAAGAAACTGACCTGGCTTTTGTAGATGGAGGAGTGTTCGCCAATAATCCATCGATACTTGCTTACAGTGAAGCTAAAGAACTCTGGAAGCAACTATTAGTAACTAACCCTGCATTGGCAGCGCCAGACAGAGGATTTGATGCAGTAGTTACCGCTGATGATAATGATCTGCCTTTTTATTTGCTCTCCTTAGGCACTGGATATACAGCGAATGCCATCAAGGGTTCCGAGGTACAGAACTATCGGAACAAAGACTGGTTCGAACCGCTTATGACTAATGTGTTTATGCGAAGCGTCGCCGAAAGCACGCATTATACGATGAAGTACTTGTTGCCTGATTATGAGAATGGTAGTCCAAGATATCAACGCCTCGATTTTCAGATACCAAATGAGATCAGCGAGATGGATAATGCTTCAGAGAAAAACATCAGTAGCCTGGTTAAAGTAGCCGAAAAGTTTGTGAAGGAGAATGAAGCTGTGCTGAATAAAGTTTGTGAGATTTTGGTTTAGAGATCTGTACATTCACCATTTATAATCCACCGGGCCAGGTATTAACCACGAGTCATTACCAATATTTTTTTCATATTCAAATATGAAAAAATATTGGCACGAAAACTTAGAGTCAGTATTTTGTTTCGCTAACTGTATTTTTAAGCTACTTGCATCCATCAGCTAAAAATAATAACTTCGTTTTTCGAAAGCTCCAATTTCCTGCCTGAGAGATTAATTCTTTTTCAAAATTTCTGAAATTCCTTTAATAGATTTTCCGAAGGCAGCACTTTCAATAATTATCACAAACCCTAATCCGTTTTCATTGACCAGGTATTTAGTCAACCGGTTTTCAAAATTTCTTTTCGTCGCAGTGTTAGTCCTTTATGCGGGCGCTGCCTCTGTCCCTTTCCTAAACCAAAGTTCTTATTGGTTTGTTTCCGTGTTAGGAGTTATATTTCCATGGCTTTTTTTCATAATATTTATACTGCTCATCTTCCTCATTTTGAGAAAATCCAGGTGGAGTTTTCTTTTACTGGCTTTGCTTTTATTAAGCTGGAAGTCTGTTTTCTCAACCTTTGGGTTTCACTATTTCAGAAGAGCACCGGCAAATCATGCGAATGTAACTGGCTTAAAGGTTTTATCATGGAACGTTTCCCGTTGGGACCAGATGAAAAGTCTGGAACAGCTGGCAAGTAGTAAGCGGGAGGCAATGCTAGAAGAAATATTAAGGGAGAATGCAGATATCATGTGTTTCCATGAATTCTTCGAACCTTCCGGAAATGGGCTCAAATATTACTCTTCTAATATTGAGGCGATCCGTTCGAAAGGTTACCCATACTATGCTTTCTTTCCAACTTCGGTTATGCATGACCGTACAAAGTCTTTCGGTATGGCGATTTTTTCGAAGTATCCGATAGTAAATTCAGCAACCTACAGTTTTGGAAATACTCCCCACTCCGAAGGGCTAATGTTCGCAGATATTGCGATAAAGAATAAAAACATCCGGGTCTTCACAACGCATCTTGAGTCTTTTAAGCTAGGGAGATCCAGCTACTTCAGATCAGGGGATAATGGAATGGCATCTAAAGCTAAAGCATCCGTCTGGTCAATAAGGAACGCATATCGTAACAGACACATGCAAATGGATCTGGTAAAGGACAAAATAGATCACAGCCCTTACCCGGTGCTGTTTTTAGGCAACCTTGGAGATGTCCCAAATTCGGAAACTTATGCAGTGCTGAGCGAAAATCTTCATGATGCTTTTCTTTTGTTTGGCAGTGGATTTGGTGCAACATTTCCAAATATTTCACCCAACCTGAGGCTTGATTATATCCTGGTAGATAAAAAAATTAAAATAAATAATTTCGAAATATCGAAGTCAGTATATTCAGACCACTATCCAATTATGGCTGATGTTTCAGTTCATTTTTGAACATCAAAAAATAACTCAAATCATTCAAAGAGAATTTGTAATTGGTCAATTTTAATTTGACAATATTTTGAATTTACCGAAAAATCTCTATTTTAGAGTTCCAATTCGACCAAAGCTCTTCAGATTTTTTCTGAGTTTTCGCTTGCCACCTTTGAAACTCCACACTACTAAGTTTAGAATTATTTCCACATCCATTGAATGAACTTCTGTGCATAAACCGCCGCGTTTAGTGCAGTGCTACTTCCATTTCTATGATTTACGTGTATTAGCTCTAGGAAACGACACCCTATAATTCCGTAATAAATGAAAAAAGTAGTACTGAGCATTTGTGCTCTGAAGGCAATGAATTTTTTGCTTGAAACCGTTATCGCACCAAGACATACAATAGTACTTGTTCAAAATGCAATGGAAGGTATGCATGTGTTGAGGAACAAGGCAACAGTAGATGTAGTAATAGTGGATTTGGATTATGATACTCAGGAGAATATCGAGTTCATTAGTCATATCAAGAGCAGTAGACTCTACTCCGGATGTAAAGTGATTGTGTTAAGCTCTATGATTGCAACGATGTCTGAATCTGAAGTCCGCATGGTTGATCTTATATTTTATAAACCATTTAGTCCGGAGCGCGTAATTGACTTTATAAGTAGTCTATCAATACAAAACACGACCCTGGCCATATAATTTTTTTTCGTAACGTAGAATTTAATAACACCTACCCCATGACTACAAAACTTTATCCTCACCCCGGAAAAGTTACATCGAAGTGGACACGTTTTGAGGGCGAATTCAAAACTGAATCCCGAGCTGGTGAACCAACTTTCCTTTACATAGGCACCGACAGCGAATTCTTATTTCATTTCAGGAGCATATTTCATGCCGGAATAGTCACTCACTCATTATTGGAATGTCAGGAGGTCTTTGACGAACTACCGCGCAATCAGTACCCACAGGTAATTTTCATAGATCTAGCTCTTGATAAAAAAGCGTTGAAACATTTCCAAAATTTTCTTAACCAAAAGAAAGCGTTTTCAAGACTTGTCATTATTTATAATGAAAAATTATTGACACAATCAAATATAAATTACCTGAAGGAAAACGAGTTAGTAGATGATGTGGTTAACCTGAATACAACAATAGATAGCCTGGCGAAAAAAATTAATTTTCTAAAAAAAGTAAAATCAAGTTCACCAAAACAAAATTACAGGATCTCCTCTGAGAAGGTTGCGAATGTTATATCCAGGCAAAAAAGAACCATTCACCTAAAAAGACTGATTGACATAATTTTTGCATTTATTTTCCTGGTATTTCTTATTCCCTTATTTGTCCTTATCGCAGTGGCGATCCGTATTGATAGCCGGGGGCCTATTGTTTATAGCTCGTTGAGAGCAGGTCGCGGTTTTAAAATCTTCAGGTTTTATAAGTTTCGTTCGATGGTTGTTGATGCTGACAAGAAAATTGAAGAGTATGCACATCTCAACCAGTATTGTCGGGGGGAAGAAGGAAATGCTAAGTTTATCAAAATTGCGAACGATCCCCGGATTACGCGGCTCGGTAAAATACTAAGAAATTGTAGTCTTGATGAGCTGCCGCAACTGATAAATGTGTTAAAAGGCGATATGTCTCTTGTTGGGAATAGGCCGTTACCGTTATATGAGGCCTCTACTCTGACTACTAATGATCATGTAGAGCGTTTTATGGCTCCAGCAGGGATCACGGGACTGTGGCAGATAAAAAAACGTGGGAAAGCTGAGATGTCTACTGAGGAGAGAATCAACCTGGACATTTCATATGCGAGACGCTACAATATTGTTTATGATTTGTGGATTGTAGCCAGGACTCCTGCAGCGCTTTTTCAAAAAAGTAATGCCTAGGGCTTTGCATATGTGAATCTTACGATTATCTTTATAGTTACTTATACCCTTCAAACCGTATTTATGCCCTACCCAATGAAACCTCTGGTTTCTATTATAACCTTAAACTGGAACCAAACTTTGGTTACCTGTGCCTTCCTCGAGTCAACCAGACTACTGACGTATTCAAACTACGAGATCCTGGTTTGCGATATGGCATCTGATATCGATCCGACTTCTACGATTGAAAAAGGCAATTATCCCAACACAAGAGTTTTAAGGAGTGAAACCAATCTTGGCTTTACAGGGGGAAACAACTGGGGTATGAGACAGGCAAAAGGAGATTTCATTTTTGTCGTCAATAATGATACTGAAGTTACAGCTGACCTTCTGGAGGTTTTAATTGAACCATTTTTAAATGACGATAAGATCGGTGTTACCTGCCCAAAGATAAGGTACCATAGTGAACCTGACATTATTCAATATGCAGGCTTCAATCCCATCAACCTATATACGGGTCGTGGAACCGCGGTTGGAAGCATGGAGCAAGATAAAGGCCAATATGATGTTTCTGGTTATACCCATGGAGCACATGGCTGCGCTATGATGATCAGCAAGAAAGTGATTGAGAAAGTAGGAATGTTTCCTGAGAAATTTTTTATCTACTATGAAGAATGGGACTGGAGTTCAAGAATCCTGCGGGCGGGATTTAAAATTTACTATCAGTCGAAGGGGCTGATATTTCATAAAGAATCGGTGTCAATGGGTAGACAAAGCGCAATCAAGGTTTACTATCATACCAGGAACCGCATTCTTTATATGAGACGAAACACTACAAAAACGCAGCTATTGTCATTCTATGCCTTTTTTATGTTGTTTACTGCCCCAAAGTCCATTGTCAAATTCATTGTAAGCAGGCAATTTGAACATCTCAACTCTTTTATTAAGGGAACAACCTGGAATTTCAAAACTTCCAAGCATTCTCCAGTATAACAAACAATCTATTTGAATCATTAATAATAAATTGAAAATGCCTAAATCATTAGTTACCGGTGGCGCAGGGTTTATTGGATCGCATGTCGTAAAACACGCACTGTCTCTTGGTCACGAAGTCGTTGTGTTGGATGATCTGAGTGGTGGGTTTGAAGATCATATCCCGGATGGCGCATTATTTGTACACGGTTCTATCACCGATGACAAGCTTGTAACAGAACTGTTTGAAATTCATAAGTTTGACTTTGTGTATCATCTCGCAGCTTATGCTGCAGAAGGATTGTCACATTTCATTCGCAGGTTTAACTATAACAACAATCTCGTTGGTAGTATCAATTTAATTAATGAATCTATCAAACACAAGGTGAAGTGTTTTGTTTTCACTTCATCGATTGCAGTGTATGGCAAAGGTCAACTACCTATGACCGAAGAAATGACGCCAATACCTGAAGACCCTTATGGCGTGTCAAAATATGCTGTAGAACTAGATCTAAGGTCTGCCCACGAGATGTTCGGACTAAACTATGTTATATTCCGTCCACATAATGTATATGGCGAAAATCAAAATATTGGTGACAAATACCGTAATGTAATCGGCATCTTCATGAACCAGATCATGCAAGGTAAGTCGCTCACAATTTTTGGTGATGGTACGCAGACAAGAGCGTTCAGCTTTATTGATGACGTTGCAATTCCTATAACTAATTCAGTAAATATTCCCCGGGCATATAATCAGGTGTTTAATATCGGCGCAGATAAGCCTTACCCGGTAAATGAACTTGCTCAGGTTGTATGTGATGAATTTGGTGTTGAGCCCAACATCACTTATCTCAAAGCAAGAAATGAAGTCTTGCACGCGTATTCCGATCATACAAAAGCGCATGGTGTGTTTGGTTCGCCAACTGGGATTGATCTTAAACAAGGTATCACCAGGATGGCGGAATGGGCAAGAAGAGTCGGAGCCAGGCAAAGCCAGGAGTTTAGTAATATCGAGATAACAGAAAAGTTACCTGATGGATGGTCGGTTAAAAAGAAGTCTTTAGTGTAATTAAAGTGAGAGATAACAGGAAAATAAGAGTTTTAGAATGCATCCGGCAAGGCCAGGTAGGTGGGGGCGAATCCCATCTATTGAGCCTTATTGAAAATCTTGACAGGTCAAAGTTTGAACCCATTGTACTTTCTTTTACGGACGGTCCAATGGTGGACAGAATGAGAAAGGCCAATGTCGAATGTCATGTAATTCATACCGAACGGCCGTTTGATATTAGCAAACGGAAAGTTATTAATAAATTTATCAGATCTAAAAACGTTGATATCATCCATGCACATGGAACGCGGGCCAACTCCAATGTGATGTGGTCAGCTCGTTCCTTGAACATTCCAGTGGTTTACACTGTTCATGGCTGGTCTTTTCACCCCGATCAAAATTTCATTGTCAGAAACCTGCGTGTTTGGGGTGAAAAATATCTGACATCAAAATCTGATATCAATATTTCTGTTTCGGCATCGAACAAAAAGTCTGGAGAGGATTTTCTAAAAAAGTTCGAATCGGTAATAATTAACAATGGAATAGATCAGAATAAATTTTCTCCTGAAAAAGAACTTAAAAATATCAGGAAAGAACTGGGAATTTCAAGCGACGCTATACTGGTGTTGTTTGTAGCCCGATTTACACATCAGAAGCAACCTCTTCAACTCCTTGCAGCTTTTGCGAAAGCTTTAAAGCAGCTTCCTCAACTGCATTTGCTTATGGTTGGAGATGGTGAACTTAAAACGGAAGCAGTTACATTAGCCGGTACCCTGAACATAAATCCAAACGTTACATTTACCTCTTTCAGATCAGATATTCCAGAAATCCTTGCAGCTGGAGATATTTTTATGTTGCCATCGTTATGGGAAGGTTTGCCTATCGGGTTGCTCGAAGCAATGGCGATGGGAAAGGCAATTATTGCTTCTGACGTTGACGGAACCAGTGAGTTAATCATACATAATAAAAACGGAATTCTGATTCAACCCGGTAACCGGGAGGCTATTTGTGAAGCACTACTACGTGTGGCAAAAGATCCAGGTCTCAGGCTCATACTTCAACAGAATTCGCAAATTACAATTAGAGAAAGGTATAATGCCGTCACTATGACAAGGCAGATTGAAGAAGTGTACCTCAAACTTTTTCCGCAAAATAAATTTAACCAGATGGAGTTTGAAAGAATAACAGATATCAAAAGATTGAAATTTATTAGTAATGTCCTGGAATCCGGACTTCCGGAAGGCGCCGAGGTACTTGATGTAGGTTGTGGTAATGGTGTTATTTCAAGGAGCCTTGGAAAACAGGGTTTTAAAGTGAAGGGAGTTGACATAAGTGAAAAAGCCATTGCACGTGCAATGGAGCTTAATAATAATTCGAATGTAAGTTTTGAAGTGAAAAGTGCTGAACAGTTGGTTAGTGATGGAGCTCGCTACCACGCTGTAATTTGCAGTGAGGTGCTTGAGCATCTTAACGACCCCGGGAAGTTGCTAGCGGTATTGCATGATGTTTTACATAAGGATGGAGTTTTGATTGTAACAGTGCCAAATGGCCAAGGTCCCAGAGAACTGTTAGTGACCCGGCCGGTAATTTCGTTACAAAAAAGCAATGGCCCGATTTGGAAAATAATTAATAAAATTAAACAAGGACTGGGTTATCGCGGAACAACAGTACAAAGCAGCGCTGATGATTTAACCCATATTCAGTTCTTCACGAAGTCGTCTTTGATAAAATTAGCTCAACAAAATAATTTCTCAATCATAAAGTTTGGTAAAACAAATTTTGTTGAGGATGTTTTTCCATTTTCATTACTAACAAAAAAAATTAAGGTCCTTCAGAAACTTGATTGCGCCATAGCTGAAAGGCTACCTTATTCTTTTAATGGTGGGTTTGTGACAGTGTGGGAAAAAGCAGTATAAAAATGGAAGTAACAGCTATCATAGATAAGCCTGAAATAAAAACAAAGCTTCTTGTGGGTAACCGCCTACATGGGATAGATGCTTTGCGTGGCTTTGCGATGATGTTGGGAATCTTGTTACACGCCACAATTGCATACAAGGTAATTCCCCTGGCAAACTGGCCACACGATCTAAGTTTTAACCACTGGACCTTCGATCTGATCTACCATTATGTCCATTCTTTCAGGATGCCACTTTTCTTTTTAATCGCTGGCTATTTTTCGCGGTTGTTATTCATCAGGATGGGAGAAAAGTCATTCATTTATCATAGGTCAAAAAAGATATTGATACCGCTATTATTTAGTGTGGTTTTCATTTTACCATTTACCATCCTTCCATTTTTGGTATCCAGGGAATTAACTGATCATCCAGGACAATGGAACATTATATTTCAGAATTCTTTTAAGGGCCTTATTCAATGGAACGGCCTGGCTCATCTCTGGTTCTTATATTATCTTCTTATTTATTATGTTGTTGTGGTTGCCTGGTTCCGACTTGGTAATATTAAGTTTTTGATGAGTTTCATAACCCGGTTTAGTGTCTTACTGAACTCGATACGTCCGGGTAGTATTAAGGGAATTGTTTTTTTTAGCGCTCTTGTGTGGATGGTATTATCTATGTCAAAGGACCTGTATTTGCATGTAGACACAGGCCTATTCCCAAATCCGGAATATCTTCTTTTTTATGCCCTACTGTTTCTTGCCGGATGGCTTGTAAATAAGCACCCTGTTGATTTACAATGGATCACAAATCATTTTCGTTTGAATATTACCGTTGGGTCAATATTATGCATCCTGCTTTTTCTGGTAGAATTTTCAGGCCATCGGTTTACCGGATGGCAAATGTTTTTATTGAAGATGATTGTAGCGTTTCAAATTATAATCCTGGTTTATGGCGTAATAGGTTTTTTCCTGCGTCACCTCGGAGAGGAAAACAAAAAGTGGAGATATATTTCAGATGCATCCTATTTTATATATTTAATGCACCTGGGATTAATTGCATGGCTACAACTTTACTTCACACAGACTTATGTACCAGGCATCTTTCGGTTTATGCTGGTCGTTATAGTTCCAATTTTGATTTCACTTTTCCTTTATGAGAATTTTGTGCGATACACTATTATAGGTGAATATTTACATGGCAAAAGAGAAAAAAATAATAATGCAAAATTAAAATAACGAAAATAGTCTCTTGTCTATTTTGACTTTCGGACTTTTGGAATATCTTGTGTATCCTATCAAACCCCTAAACCAATCTCCTCTAAAAGCTGCTCATCATAATCCGTTTGAATACACACATTCAAAGAGCAAACTTCTAATGAAGTTTAAATCCTAAGCATCAACCAAAGTTTCCAATCTTCCTGCAACCACCTAAGCATTTCGAGTTCTAAACTGGATTAAACAAATAATATGAAGCTTTTCTACCTTCGGTTACTAGGGATTTTATGCCTGTGTACCTCTTTGAATGTTATCTCTTTTGCGCAAGCAGGGGTTTTGAATCCCAACGACCCTGTTGTGAATTACAACTCATCTGCTCCTCCTACGTTACCAGCCTGGGGACAGATGAAAAAATGGGTAAGAACCAAGCGCTTAAGCTGGAATAGCGATTCATACAAGGCTTATCAGTATAAGGATATAGTTTTCCGAATAAAGTTTCCAAAAAGCTATCAACACGGTGTAACTGATGGTAAAACCTACCCGGTTATAATAATGTTACACGGGAGAGGAGAACTTGGACCCATATATGATAACGAGTTCCAGTTATACCATGGCGGAAGAACTCTTATGGATGCTGTTGATAATGGCACCTTTGATGGCTTTGTACTGTTTCCTCAGAATCAGTACGGTTATTTTGGTGCTTCTCAATACGATGCACTACGCGAGGTTCTTTTGAACTACATGGTTCCGCAAGTGAAACTGGATCCGTATAAAATATTTGTCAATGGTCTTTCTGCAGGTGGAAGTGGCACCTGGGATTTTACATTGAGACATCCCAGTTTATTTGCAGGCGCATTACCAATGAGTGCCGTGGATGCATCTTATAAAAATACTGCCAATCTTGAAAAGCTAAAGTTTATAAATCTTTGGCATTTCCAGGGGGGACTAGATAAATCACCTAATCCTGCTGCCAGTGCCGAAGTCGGTGCGGCCATAACTGCTGCTGGTGGAAATTATAAATACACGTTATATCCGAATACCGGTCATGATGTGTGGAATCTGGCCTGGGCTGAAAAGCAATTTTTCCCATTCCTTCTTTCAACTAACAAATTGAACCCTGTTCCTCTTTTCAAAAAGTTTCAGTTCTGTCAAGGCGAACCGGTAAATGTAACATTAGGTATCAGTACCGGTTTTGATGGTTACCAATGGCGCAAAAATGGAACTGTTATTGCCAATGCAACGAACAACGTATATAATGTTACCGATTTTGGTACTTATGATGTGCGTGTAAGAAGAGGAACTACCTGGTCATACTGGTCACCTGTACCTGCAGTTGTTAAAGTACGCGACACGACAATTACTCCTAATATTACATTGTTTGGCGGTACAAGCCGGGTTATACCTTCGCTTGCGAGTAATAAGGTGACCCTGGCTATGCCTGAAGGTTATGCAAGTTACACCTGGGAAAAAGTAGGATCTGTTGGAACGATTGGTACTGCCAGCCATCTTGATGTAACAACGCCTGGCGACTATCGCGTAAAAGTGACTGAGCAGTTTGGATGTGTGAGCACGTGGTCGCCAAATTTCACCGTAGTTGATGCAGATAGCACACCAAAACCTGATGCTCCGGCAAACCTGATAGCATCGAAGATCTCTACCACTTCAATAAAACTTGATTGGAGTGATAATCCGTATCCAACGAATAATGAAACTCAATTTGAAATATACCAGTCACGGGTTTCAGGTGGACCTTATTCATTGATTGGAATAACAGGGAAGGATACAACCACGTTTGCCGTTAATAATCTTATCACGAATGTTAAATATTATTATCTCGTAAGGGCAGTGGGTAATTCCGGGGCATCTGCGACTACTCCTGAAGTAAGCAGCACTACTGTGCCTGATACTGAAGGACCGACTGCGCCTAAGAACCTGGTGTTTACCAGTGTAGCAAATAATACTGTTGTATTAAAATGGAATAGTTCGACCGATAATGTTGCAATGGATAAATATGAAATTTATATTAATGATGTAAAATCATATGTAACTGCCGATACTACTTTCACTTGCTATAATGTTACACCTGACACATCTTATATATTTATTGTAAAAGCTATTGATAAAGCAGGAAATCTTTCAGCACCTAGCAACTACCTTTCTCTCAATACCGGCCTCAAATACAAGTATTATCAAGGTACCTGGTCAGTGCTACCGAACTTTAACAATCTCACACCGGTTGCTACTGGTGTATATTCTGAAGTGAGCATCAGTCCCAGACTTCAAAACGATAATTTTGGATTTCTTTGGGAAGGCTATATAACAATTCCTGTCAGCGGTTCTTACACATTCCGGACAAGATCTTGTGATGGAAGCAAACTCTGGATAGGTTCATATAACTATTCAGCTAGCCCATTGGTTAATAATGACGGGGATCACAACGCGCAAGACAGAGACGGTACAGTTACACTAACAGCAGGTGTATACCCTATATCAATAGCGTTTTTCCATAATACGGGCAGTGAAAGCATGAGTGTTTCATGGAGAACTCCTCTTAACACAAACTTTACTACTATACCTGGTACTGCATTCAGTCCAACATTGAATCCTTCTGCGCCGGTTGCACCATCAAATCTTGTTGCAACAGCAGCTTCATATAACAGAATCAATCTTACATGGGAAGATAATTCGGATAGCGAAACAGGATTCGAGATACAAAGAACACCGACTCCAAATGTCCTGACCAGTTTTATTACTGTTGGTACAGTAGGTGCTAATTCTAATTCATATTCGGATTCAGCAAGTCTTTCGGGTTCAACCACCTACTTTTATCGTATCAGATCATTCAATAATTCCGGTGCGTCTGCCTATAATTCAAATTGGATCGAGTCGAACTGGAAGTTCAATAATACATACAACGATTCACTATCCACAGGTCGGACCATAACAGCGAACGGTGGGCCAACTTTTGACAATGCTAACAAGGCAGAGGGGACTCATTCTGTATATCTGAATGGTACCAACAACCGGTACCTCACCATCCCTAATACGGCAAGCTTCATGCAAGAGGCTTATGTCGAAAGGACTGTGGCATTTTGGATGAAGTCGGCAAACAATACCGGTAATAAGGTTGTGCTTGATTTAGGAGGAAGTGATGACGGTATTTCTGTTATGATTAGTAATAATCAACTTCGCGTAGGCCTGGCGAGCAATAACGTTCGCGTTGCACTTCAGGTTCCTTTCACCAGCCTGGACTGGAACCATGTTGCAATTGTTTATAATAGAAACACACTGAAATTTTACCTGAACGGGGTGCTTGTAGTATCAAACCTTGATTTGCCATTTGTAGCAATGACCACAACTTCTAATGGTCATCGTATTGGTACAACAAACGGAACAAACGCCTTTAACGTCACAAGTGGTACTGTCCTTTACAATGGTTGGATCGACGATCTGGCAGTGTTCAGTAATGCTCTCTCAGGGTTGGCGGTAAATAATGTGAAGGCTGGCACGTTTGCTATTTCTGCAGCAACAACATTGGCCCTGCCTTTAATACCTGCAGCTCCTATTAATCTCACAAGTTCAGGAGTAAGTACATCTGCTAATAGCATCAGTTGGACTGATTTAGCAAACAATGAAGCGGGCTATGAACTTTATCGTTCTGAAGATTCTAAAGAGAATTATATTCTTATTGCTTCGCTTCCGGCTAACAGCAATTCATTTAATGATGACGGCCTTTTTTCAAATGCGATACATTATTATAAAGTAAGAGCGGTGAATGATGGTGGTTATTCTCCTTATTCAAATGAGGATAGTGCTAAGACTATCAATGTGCAGCCGGTGGTTGCTCCTGTTTCAAATCAATTCCTGAGATTTGGTACAACACTTGAACTGAACCTTAATGCTACAGTTAGTAGTTCTGAGCCAATTACGTTCAGTTTCACAAATCTCCCGGCTTTTGCCACATTTACACCAGGCGCAATAAACGGAACCGGGATACTCACCTTCGCTCCTTCGGACCTGCAACAGGGAACCTACGCTGATATTATTGTAACAGCGACGGATAGTCATGGTGGTGCAGGAACTACAGCCTTCCAACTTGTGGTAAATGACAACCATGCCCCGGTAGTTGCTGAGATTGATCCTGTGAATGTGGACGAAAAAGCGATCAAACAGTTTACGCTTACGGCGACAGACCAAAACCCAACGGACGTTATCACCTGGTCATTTGAAGGATTGCCTTCATTTGCTACAACTCTAGTCAACGGCAACTCGGTAGAAATCACTCTTACACCAGGGTATCCTGATAATGGTATTTATCCTGTTATTGCAAAAGCTGATGACGGTAAAAATGGAGTGGGTACAACTTCGTTCAATATTTCTGTGAATGATGTGACACCGGCGAGCAAGAAGATCTATTTGAACTTTACTCCAACAACGGTGCAGTTCCCGGTTGGTGCTCCATGGAATAGCACGAACAGGCTTCCGAACCTGAATGCAGATTTCCCGAACCTGTCTGATGACGCAGGAATTAATACAGGCATTGGCTTTAAGATATTAACGCCATGGCAGAACCAAAATAATGGTACCAATACGTTGGGTGCTTCTACAGGAAACAACTCTGGTATCTATCCTGATAATGTCCTGAAAACAGCATATTTCACGGATGCCAACCCGCAAAGCATGCGTTTTTATAAATTGGATCCAGGGACCAAATATTCCTTTACTTTCTTTGGTAGTAGAGGTGCCGTATCCGATGACAGGACAAGCGTCTATACCATTAACGGTTCAAGCGTAAGTCTGAATGCTGCGAGCAATCTCAGCAACACGGTAACGTTATTTAACATGCAGCCCGGATCCGATAGCAGTCTTACAGTAACTTTGTCAAAAGGAGCATCCTCTGCATTCGGTTATCTGAATGCGATGGTAATAGAAACTTCGGCAGATGACGGGACTGCGCCTGCAAAACCAAGAGAGGTTGAAGTCAGACTGAGCGGTGGTAAAATGGATCTTACATGGGTTGACGCTGCATACAATGAATCCGCATACGAAGTTTACCGTGCTACTTCATCAGCAGGCCCTTACATTTTGCTGACACCTGGTGGCAACAATGCTAATATTACTCAGCATCTTGATAGTACAATTTCCGGAAATACATTATATTATTATTACGTCAAGGCGACCAACGCTGCAGGAAGCTCTCCCAATAGCGATACAGTTTCAATTACCTCACCTAATACAAGTCCTGTAATTGGAACAATTGCCGGAATCTCACTGAAAACCCAGGCAACTTCTACAGTCAATTTCACACTGACTGATGATGCGGGAGATATAATAACGCTAAAAACGCTGGGTTTACCTTCATTTGCATCTGTTACAAATAATGGAAACGGAACAGGAACTATCAATGTGACACCTGGTAATAATATTGGCTCATTCAATGTTACATTAACTGCAAATGACGATAAAGGTGCAAGTAGCAGTCGTCAGTTTACAATCTCAGTTACTGACAAGGATATCACTTCAACTTATGTAAATTTCAATACGACAATCCCTGTCGGTTATCCATGGAATAGCTTTAACAGTCTTCCTTATGCCGGAAGAGTGTTGACCGGACTGAAAGCAGACAATGACAGTATCACAGGAGTTTCAATAACTCTGGTTGATGGATGGGAAAGTGCAAATGATCTTGGAGCGACAACCGGTGACAATACGGGTATATATCCCGATAATGTAATGAAAACTGTATTCTATGAAAGTTCAACAGCTGTCAAACGAATCAGGATTTCAGGATTGAATGTCCCCGGCAGAAAGTATAATCTTATTTTCTTTGCTAGTCGTTTGGGTGGAGATAACAGAACGACTAACTACACCGCCAATGGTCAGACAGTGTCACTCAACGCTGCAAACAACGTTGCCAATACTGTTCAGATCAACGGACTGGAACCAGATGTCAACGGAGTCATAGAGTTTACAGCACAGAAGGCAACTAACTCATTGTTTGCTTATCTCGGTGCCCTGGTAATACAATCGTATATCGATAACGGAACGCCATTGGCTCCAACAAACCTGGCAGTGGTACCTAAGTCTAAAACATCAATTGGTCTTACCTGGAATGATAAATCTGCAGGTGAAAATGGATTCGAGGTATACCGCTCAGAGACCTATGGTGGAACATATAGCCTGGTGTCTACTACCGGACCAAATGCAACATCGTTTGTAGATCCAACCTTGCAGGCAAACAAAAAGTATTATTACAAGGTTCGTGCGAAGTTGCAGTCATTGTTCTCCGAATTCAGCAACATTGACGGAACGGCAACTTATTCCTATTCAGTATTTATCAACTTTAACCGAACTGATAACGCACCGCTTCCATGGAACAATACCGCGCGTGTTCCTGAACAGGGCTATGAATTTGCAAATCTGAAAAGCGACCAAAATACTTCAACCGGAATCAATATGGTTATCGCGAAGAACTTTAGCGGAGATAATCCTGATGGCATGAATACACGAAACAACAGTGGTATTTACCCTGATAACGTATTGCGTAGTTCATGGTGGGTAGATAAGGGTTCAACTGCTGAACTTCGAATCAAGAATCTAAACAGGGCTATGAGATATAGTTTTGTATTCCTGGGAAGTAGGAATGGAACTGGTGACAGAACAAGTGTTTATACTATTAACGGAAAAAGTGTGTCACTTAATGCATCCCTCAATACCAGTCAAACCGTTCAGTTAGATTATGTAGAGCCAGATGAAAATGGGGAAGTACTCTTGACTATCAGTATGACGGAATGGTCAATGTTTGCCTACCTTAATTCCCTGGTTATTCATAGTTATCAGGTTGCTCCAAAAACTACAAGTCCGAATGAGGAAACCACTACAGGGTTGGCAACCAAACCAGTACTTAATCAACTCATAGTGAGTGAGATAGTAAACAATGAGAAAGCTGAACCACTGAAAATAAGCGCTGTTATACCGGAAGTTGAAATTAAAGGTGTGAAAGCTTACCCGAATCCGTTCCTGGACGAAGTTACTATTGCTGCAGACTTTACTGCAAACATGAAAAATGTAACTGTACAGGTGTCAGATCTTACCGGAAGGGTGGTATTTAGGCAGACTTACGCTGATGTGTTCGGTGGACGATGGAATCAAAGAATAAACCTTCAGGGTAAAGCGACTATGCCCGGTGTTTATATTGTGCAGTTGCTTGGGCCGGACAATAAGCGACTTGGGGTTATCAAACTAATAAAGAAATAGCACTTGTTTCAAAAGAAAGTCCGGCAAATTGCCGGACTTTCTTTTTGAAGAATCTTTTTGTATCATTGTTGTAATTCGTGTGAAATGGAACTAGTATATATCTTCCGCTTACTCTACCGCAAGAAATGGATAATCCTGACTTGCACTTTGATTTCAATGGTTGCTGCATTTGTCTTCACTTTGAACGACAAGAAAATGTACAAATCCCTGGCCCAGGTATCTACAGGATTTACAGTAAGTGAAGAATTGAAACTTACGGATGGTACATTCAATCTATCCCAGATCGATGTGAATTTTAACAACGCCGTTGAAAACATCAATTCTGCCAAGGTTTTGAGCTTGTTAAGTTACCGACTGATTTTACATGACCTGACGGCAAAGGATCCTTACCGGACTCCCAAAAAATTGAGCCCCAGTTCATTAAATGTAGACAAAACGGAGGCTGCGCGGGTATTCGCCAATAAGTATGATTCGATAGCTATTCTAAATTCAGCAAACGAATTCGAAAAGAAATTGATTGCCCTGCTTGAAGACTATGAATATGATGTTGCGGCGCTTAAAAGCCAGTTGTTTGTTGGTAGACATTTAAGAACAGATTTTATTGACTTTTTGTTTCGGTCAGAAAATCCGGAACTATCTGCATATGTTGTGAATACGTTATTTAAGGAATATCAAAGGTATACAGAGGCGTTTCGACGTGAGCGCTCTATTGAATCGATGGTTGCCCTGGATTCTTCTGTCAGGAAGAAAAAGCAGGAGATGGATAGCAAACTCGAGCTTCGCTCCAGGTTTATCGGAGATTCCATTTCTTCAATTGATCCTAATGTGCTGGGAGCGAATCAGCTTACACAGATAAGCCAATACGAATCATATCTTGCAGATGAAAACGCTAAATCACTCAGTCTGAATTATCAGCTGCGCACGTTAAACAAGCAGCTTAAAGACTCAGACATCCCGGTTACTCCAGTGAGTACATCAGATAATAACAGCGAATATTTTGCATTGAGACGGCAATACAGCAATTTAATGGATGAATATGTAAGGAAAGGATCTAATGATCCGGAGTTAAAAGGAAAACTTGACGACATCCATGAAAGAATGAAATTAAAAGCTCCTTTATCGGCTGCAACACCAAATACTCCTGTCGACGCAAATAATCAAAAGGCCAGCCTGGTGCAACAAAGAAATAATGCAGAGGGTGAATTGCAGGCTGCAAATGCAAAGATTAATTTTTATACCCGCAAACTGGCAGAACTTCGTAATGCCTTAGTAGTCGGTTCACCAAATTCTTCCTCATCATTGGGACGTTTCGAAAAAGAAGTAGAAATAGCAACTGCAGAATATACTTCAGCGAAAGAGAAATATAATATCGCGTCCAATATGAATGAAGGGGCGTCAAGCAATTTTAAACAGACTGTATATGGCCAGCCTGCATTACAACCAGAGAAATCCAGGCGAATTCTGGTCCTTGCTACCTCCGGGCTAAGTGCATTTTTGTTGAGTAGTCTTGCTTTCGTTTTTCTGGGATTTGTCGATCAGTCGATCAAAACACCTTCACAGTTCAACCGGCAGACGGGATTACCATTATTAGGAATAATCAATTTCATAAACCTGAAGTCTGAGAGTTTGAAAGACAGGGTTACTATTCTTAAATCAGGTGATCATCATCGCAATAACGCGTTTCGGGAACTTCTCCGCAAAATGCGATATGAAATTGAAAGCAGCGGTAAGCATATTTTCCTTTTTACAAGCACAGAACCTCAACAGGGCAAAACGACGCTCATTCAAGCGCTGGCTTTCAGCCTGAGTCTCGGCAAAAAGAAAGTGCTCCTTATAGACACTAATTTTTGCAACAATGACCTTACGCTTCAAGTTTCAGCAAGGGAAACCCTGGAAGAATTTTCCGGCAACGGCCAGATAGGGAAGGAGGAACTGGAAAGCATAATTACGGAGACCGCGGTAAATAATGTATATGCGATAGGTTGCAAAGGGGGAGATTATACGCCATCTGAAATTCTTCCCTACAATCACTTCCTTAAATACTTGCCTCAGCTTCTGGATAGATTCGACTATATATTTATGGAATCAGCCCCGCTAAACGGGTTTACTGATACTAAGGAGTTAGTACAATATGCTGAGGGGGTAATTGCCATTTTCTCTGCAACAGCGGAAGTCAAGCATACTGATAAGGAATCGATAAAATATCTCGCACAATTAGAAGGAAAATTCCTGGGAGCTATCCTGAATAAAGTCGAAAAGCCGGATATAAGTCTCTAGGCGCTATGTATTAAAAGTAATTATTTTGGAAATTGTAGAACAACTCCCTGCTTCTAAGAGTTCCTTTTCTAAGGCAATAAAGGGAGAGAGAATGGAATGGATAGATTATGCAAAAGGGCTGGCAATAATACTTGTTGTCTACAGGCACTCTCTTGTGGGAATAAACAGATCAGGTATACATGTGCCTGAATTCCTGTATGATATCCAGGAATTTGTTCTTAATTTCAGAATGCCCGTATTCTTCATGCTTTCAGGGCTTTTCCTGGACAAAGCTATAAGAAAATGTACCCCAACTGCGTTAATAAGACAAAAGTCGAATACGTTGTTATACCCATACTTATTTTGGGCAGTAGTTTTTATCACTATCCAGATCCTGTTATCATCTTATACTAATTCAGTACGAACCTACCGGGACTACGCTTTCATACTGACCCAACCCAGGAATCTTGATCATATGTGGTACCTGCTTGCATTATTTAACACAAATATGTTATTTATCCTTGTATCTCCTTATTTATTAAATAAAACGATAACACATATCGTTTTTGCCGTCGTTCTGCATCTCTTAGCATATGTGGTTAGAGACTACAGTATTATTTCAGATCTTTTCTATCATTATATTTTTTTAATGTTAGGGGTGATGTTTTCTGAAAAGCTTTTTGCTCAGAAAGAAAAGAGTAAAGGCAATATGTGGCAATTGCTGGCAATTACACCACTTTTTGTTGTAGGTCAGCTCATCTGGCTAAAGATGAGGCCGGGAACATTTCAAACCCAGCTTTTATTTCTTCTGGTTATACTTGTGGCTTGCGGTTTTTTTTATATGCTTTGCAGGGCGCTTTATGCCTATAATATCCTGAGAGGGCTTTCATTCATTGGCAAATACTCTTTATACATATATATTCTTCATTTGCTGGTGATTTCATCTTTCCGTATGTTCTCGATTCATTTTCTCCATCTGACTAATGTATATTTTATAGTTTTTGCAGGGCTTATCCTCGGAGTCGGTTTGCCAATAATTATTTATAGAGCAGGCAAAAAATTTGGAATTGACTTGCTGTTTTCCCTTGAGCCTAAAAAGACGCTGATATGAAAAAGAAATACTCGTATTGGCTTGACTCCGGTAAGTACTCTATGCTTCAGAAACTTGTAATGGTACTGTTTGGATTGTTGACCTTTATGTTACTGGCAAGGGTTTTTGGTGACCCGGAGAAATTTGGCATTTGGGGATTATTTATTGTCATCTCTTCAATAGTGGAGATGTTGAGGCATGCGCTCGTAAAAAATGGCTACATTCTCTTTATAAATACCTGTGAAGATCGCGACCGCCCCGGGTTTGAATTTGCAGCATTGTTATCAAATGTTATTTTCACTGTGATCCTCGTTGTTTTTTTCTTTTTAACAGGTGATCTATTTGAAAGAACATTTCATTCAAAGGGGATGGGAATTATCCTGAAGTATTATGCAATAACATTAATCTTTCTGCTTGCATTTAGCCACCGCGAATTTTTTCTGATTGCAAGGATGGACTTCAAAGGAATGTTTTTTATGTATCTCATCAGGAACGGGGTGTTTCTTCTAGTGGTTTCATATCTCTTTTTTACGAGAACCAGCATATCTCCGGAAGTACTTGCTATTTATTATGGCCTGAGCGCTGTTGCCGGCGTTATTATCGGAATGGTATTGGGAGAGAAGTATTCCAGGCTAAGAATGAAATGGGACAGACAAATTTTCATAAGATTTCTCAATTACGGAAAATTCATATTAGGGACTAATTTCTTTGCTTTGGTGTTCAGGAATACAGATAGTTTCATTGTGGCGAGGTTTATTTCTCCTGCTGCTGTAGCCTTTTATAACACTTCTACCCGGATCATAAATTTTGCTGAAATACCTGTACTCGTACTGAGTGAAACTATGCTGCCAAGGGCTGCACAAATCATAAAGACCGGTGATCTTTCCGGGATGAAAAATATTTATGAGAAAACAGTAGCGGCCATGCTAACATTAATAATCCCCTTCATAATTGTTGCATCATTCTTTTCAAAACAAATCATCCTCATAATTGCCGGTCCTGAGTATCTTCAAGCGGTCCCTATTTTAAATATAATGATACTCTATTGTTTCTTCATCCCATTTACAAGCCAGTTTGGAAATACTATGGATTCAACAGGTCGGGCAAGTACAAATTTTGTAGTTAATACAGTATTCGCGCTTTTTAATGTTGCTTCTAACTTTTTCTTTATCCACCATTTTGGCCTTATAGGGTCCGCCTATGGAACACTCCTGTCTTATTTTTTATTGTTTTTAACTACACAAATTCTGCTCTCGAAGCTGATAGGGGTGAGTGTGCTGCAAATAATAAAGAATATTTTCGAATTATATCCTGAATATTTAGGCATAGCGAAGCGTTATATATCTAAATCCCTGAACAGCCGATAAATCCTGATGTTGCAAAACCGTAATATACTATGTATTGCTAATCCTTCATGGGAAGCAGATTATTCTTCTACTACGGTCGAATTAATGAGGGTGCTTGGAACGCAAAACCGTATTTTATATGTCGATAATTCCTACACCTGGAAGGATATTTTATCGTCTTTTTTCAAGAAAAAGCAATTGCCTTATGGTAGAATTCTGGGATTCAAAAGCAGGGTAAAAAAAGTTCAGGCAGACCTGGCTGGTGAAGTCATACTTTTGTATCCGCCGGTTACTATTCCGGTTAATTTCCTAAAAGCGGGTATTATATTCAATTGGCTTTCTTCTTATAATGGTTGGTTGGTCAGGAGCAGTATCAGGCGCTATCTGCGATTGTTGCGAATGGAAGACCAGGTCATAAATATCATATCTTTTAATCCTTCAATCGGACTCTATACCGGCAAGCGTCTTGGTGAATCGTTGCTTATATATCACTGTTATGATGAAATAGGAGCTGCTACCTGGATGAAGAAACATGGTCCGGCCCAGGAGCGACAGTTTGCTAAATTAGCTGATGCTACAATTGTTACCTCGCAATGGTTGCTTGAAACAAAACGCAACATCGCAAAAAAAGTATTTCTTGTAAAGAACGCAGCAAACGTTGATCTTTTTTATCAGGCATTTAAATCAGATGTCTCAGAAGTAAAGATCATTGGATTCATTGGAAGTATTGACGAACGGCTGGATTACAATCTTTTGCAATATGTAATTTCGTCGCTCAGTCAATATCAGTTTGTTTTTATCGGAAGAATAATCGATAAGGTAAACGCACTAAGGCTGGAACAGTTTCCAAACGTAAAATTTGTTCCACCTCAAAGACTAATAGAGCTTCCCGAATATGTCCGGACATTTTCCGCTGGTATTATACCTTTTGTTCGCAACGAATTTACAAAAGGCATATATCCGTTAAAAATCAACGAATATCTAGCCGCCGGTCTGCCTGTAGTTACTACTGATTTCAGCTACCTGGACGAGTTCAAAAATGTAGTAAGCATTACTTCAGATAAGGAATCATTTAAAAATGCACTTATCATGGAATTAGCACAGGATACTGTTGAGAAGATGAAATTAAGATGGGAACATGCCCGGTCAAATTCATGGCTAAACCGGGCTGTGGAACTGTCCGGGATTGTGACAAGCCTTGAAAAGGCAATAAAATACGAAAATAATGAGTGCTGAAAACAAATATTCGAATCCCAGGATCCTTGAAATGGTAGTAATATGTTTTATTGCAGTAATATTCATTTTCCTGTTTGCAAAAGTATTATTCGGCTAATGGTGTCGGCTGCCATGGTACAATATTTCGTTTCATGAAAGTATATTTTAAGAATCTTGATGGCATACGATTCATTGCAGCTTTCCTGGTTGTATTACATCATGCATTTTTCTTCAAACTGGGTTACTCTCCGGGATCTCATTATTTGAACCATATTCTTGAAGATGCAGGAAGAATGGGGGTTAATCTTTTTTTTGTTCTTAGCGGTTTCCTGATCAGTTATCTTTTGTTTATTGAAAAGGATAACACACAGACCATTAGTTACAGGAATTTTTATATAAGACGGATTTTGAGGATCTGGCCGCTATACCTGGTTTACGGCAGTATGCTGATATTTCTAAGTCCATATATTCTTAGTAAAATGGGGTTAGGAGCCAATATTGACTTCTCAACAATGCTAATTAATTTCCTGTTCCTTTTATTGTTTGCTGTCAATATGCAGTTAGCATTTTGCCCGCCGAATAGTGGCATTTTTGAAATCAGCTGGTCGGTATGCATCGAAGAGCAATTTTACTTAATCTGGCCAATAATAATGAACCGCTTTCGCAACCACCTTTTACAAGTATATGTGGTTATGGTGCTTATCAGATTACTTTTGCGGATACTATGTTTTGTTATTCCCGAATTTTATCCTGTCAGCTTTGATAAACTCGTAAGCATGAATTATCTGTTGATTTTTGATAAGCTGGATTTATTTGGCGGGGGTATGTTTGTTGCCTGGTTTTATTATAACAGGGAAAGATATCAGGATATATATCGGAAAATCATGCATCCTGCAGTTCAAATAAGCATGATTATTATCACAATTGCTTATTCTCTTTCTCTTATTCCGTTGCCCTGGGGTTTATCTTATTTTGGTGATCATTTAATTGTTACGATTCTTTTCGGTCACCTCATATTAACTGCGATTGCGGAAAATTCAGTCTTAAACCTTGAAAACACCGTAATGAAGACGCTTGGAAAAATTTCGTATGGTATTTACCTTTTCCACACGGCCATCTGTCAAATAGTTCTTACAATCTTCAGGAAATATTTTCGAAATCCGGATTTGAGATTATTATATGATGTAGGGTATCCATTTTTATGTACACTCATAACCTGCATACTGGCTTATATTTCTTATGAGTATTTTGAAAAAGTATTTCTGCGGACAAAACACAAGTTTGCAGTCGTGAAAACAAGAGTTTGAAAATAATGTCTACAACGAGGAAAATATTAAAATTACTATTCTTAGCTGGCCTTTTTGCGGCTGGGGTAGTGTTTGCGTTACTCATTGCTTCATCCGAGAATTTGACCGGGCTGGTACTTATTGCGGGAATACTGGGAATTGCGGTTGGGCTATGTGCAGTCCTATTTCCTGAATTCGGATTTTATTTTTCGATTGGTTTCTCATTTTTGGCTTTTGACTTAAATAGGCTTGTTCCTGTTCAATTTGCGTTCATTTCATTGATTGATCTGCTGATTCTCGCTACCTTCCTTGGGATCTTACTTAAAAAACTTATTTCGAAGCAAAGCTTTTGGTTAAGATGTAATCACTTGATTATTTATATATACCTGGTTTACGCGGCATATACATTTATGCAGATATTAAATCCAAATGCAGTTTCAACGGATGTGTCAATATCAATAGTACGTAAGTATTTTAATTTGTTGCTTATTCTTTACTGTGCCGTTCAGATATTCAAAGATGTAGTAGCTATTAAACGATTTTTTGATATCTGGCTATTCTTTTCATTTCTTTGTGCATCTTATGGATGTTACCAGGCCTGGTTCGGTTATCCGGGTTATGAATACAATTACATAATGTCCGATAGTTTGTTAATCGGCCTTTATACCATGACCACCGGGGAACTTAGAATATTTTCTTCCCTATCAGATCCGAAAAACTTTGGGCTTTTAATGGCTGCCTGTGCTATGATATCATTGGTATTGCTGCTACAGGCTAAAAATAGCAGGTTGAGAAAATTTGTATATGTTAGCTATACACTGTTCTTTTTACTGGGCATGTCCTATTCTGGAACCCGGACAGCTAATTTCATGTTGGTGATGGGGATGGTTCTCTATATTATGATGACAATCTTCAGGTTGAGAACCGTAGTGTTTACCTCTATCGCTGCGATGGCATTCATTGTAATTTTATATGGGCCTATTTATGGCAATAATACTGTTAACAGGATCAGATCAACTTTTGATTTTGAAAAGGACGAATCCTACAATGTAAGAAACAATAACAGGCAACGTATCCAACCTTATATTTATGAACATCCAATGGGTGGCGGCCTGGGAACAACAGGCATTGATAACCTGGCAGAAAATGCTTCCCATCCACTTGCTGGCTTTCCTCCGGATAGTGGCTATCTATTGACCGCGCTGGAAGCCGGATGGTTAGGACTACTAATTCAGATGTGTGTTTACTTCATCATACTTCAACAAGGGGTGCGTGCATATTTCAGGGTAGAAGGGGAAGGAAAAGTATATCTCCTGGCTGCTATAATGCCGCTGTTCGGATTTATGATTGCCCAGTACGCACAGGTTTCAATTGGTCAGCCACCGGGATTGTTTTTATACTATGCCGCTATTGCAATTATTATTGTTCTCAGACCTCAGGGAAAGAATCAATTAACAGGGGTAGGTGCGGCAAGCGCAGCATGAACCACCTTCTTTTTTGTTTTTACAATCTCCATCCGCGATTTTATTTTGAGGAAGAATGATTCGACATATTTAAAAGAAAGCCATGAAATGAGAATTGTAAGCGTAACGGACAACGAGTAAATGAGGATATTTTGAATAATTAAGTTAGAAGTAATACGAGTAGCAATAAATATCCCGGCACCAATGCATACCGGATGATACATATAAAGCCCGTAAGAGATACTTCCAAGAAAATTCAGTATTGAATTTTCAAGTTTAAGGATCGAGGCAGGATTCTGGGCAGCATTCAACACCATCACGGCACACAAAAGTGTATAAATCCTATAGTCGAGTACTTCTTCAGTAAATAGTATATAATGGCCTAATCCTATTGCTGTGAATAAAATAATCATTACAAGCCACTGAACATCTTTCCTGAATAATATTCTTTTACACAAATTTTCTTTTCGAAAAAACAGGATACTAAACGCACATCCTACTGCTATACAGGCGAGATATTTAAGCTGAGTTAATAGTGCACTGACAATGTTCGATGAAATAGAATTCCCGAAATCTAATATATTAACGACGAATTTGATAATTTCTGGTGAGAATATTACAACTGTAAATGCAATTAAGAGGTAATTTCTGCGTTTGAGTAATCTAATTAAAAGTGGCTGAAAGAGATAAAATTGTTCTTCTACAATAATACTCCATCGCTGATCTGCATAGGGAATATAGTAATGGGTGAAATTGGGGAGTAACAATAAAAGTATCAGGATATTAGTAAGACTAAGGTTATTCAGAACATTGTCTGAAAAACCAGGTATTTTTAAAAAGCCTAATTGGTTGAATACAAAAATGCTTAGTACAACAATGATATAATAAAGTGGCCAGATACGCAGGATTCTACGAATGTAGAAGTTTTTTAACTTGATAGTATTGGTGCTTTTCATTTCCTGTAGAAGCAAGGAGGTAATAAGAAAGCCGCTAAGCGCAAAGAAAAGTGATACACCAACTTTTCCCGGTATGGGAAACCATTGGTAGTAAGGAATTTTCCAGAATTGCTTGATAAACTCAATATGTCCAATCAAAACGATGAAAGCACCTATTGCTCTTAGTCCATTAAGATTTGGGAAATATACTTTATCAGTCTTGCTCTTCATTCTGACGGATTAACGCCCTGGAACGAGCGTAGACTTAGGGTTTAGAGAGCTAAGATACCATAATATTTGAATTGTTTTATTATCTTGGGAAGTGATTTAAAACCCTATTAAAAGAATGAAGAAAATCTTTTTTGCATGTGCCCTTTTGATTTCAATACAAGCTGTAAGCCAATCAATAAATGATTCAATTGTAAATATCAGGTTTACACTTGAAGACACTATCGCAAACAAACTTGCTGAACTCGCTGTAATAAAAAACCCGGAAGCAAGAGTGTATGATCACCGTGCAAATGCAGATTTATATGAGTGGCGGAGAAGCAGGTTGTCCATCCTCAGTGCAGTAAGTGCTACTTTTAATCTTAATGAAGGAAATCTAAAATCCAGTAAAGATTCTGCAGGTCCTCTGTTGTTTTATCCCCGTTATAATTTTAGTCTTTCGGTTCCCCTGGGTCTTTTCTTTACCAAACCACAAGAAAATAAGAGAGCCAGGTCCATGTATGATGCGTCAGTAGCCACTAAAGACGCAGAGATCAACAATCTAAAAAGCCAGGTTAAAAAAACTTATCAGACTTATATCGCTAATAAATATTTGCTAAGTCTCCAGGAAACATTATTGCAGGATGAAGTTGTATTGTTCTCCCAGGTGCAGGACAAATTTGAAAAAAACCAGCTCTCGCTTGAATTATTCACGAATGCTTCTAAAAGAATAAATGCCGAGCTGGTCAAAAAGCTAAACCTTGTGCGCGATGTTGGAAGCGCCAGAATCGATCTCGAGTTACTGATAGGTATGGATTTGATGGACGCACTTGCTCTTATCGCACCTCGCCGGAGTTAATTATATTAAAACTAATTACTACACATACTGTAAATTGATCATCTGATCAATCATTGTGTATATGCCTCAACATTAAAGGAGGTATTCGTGATTTCGTATTCATTACGGCAATGAGTAGCCGAAAATTGTTATGCGATGGCATTCGTATTCTTTGTGCGATCCTTATACTTCGCAAATTTATTTAATCTTATCCGGAACCGTATTACTTCCCAGCCGGGTATTTCAATTAGCTGATCATTTCCTGTACTCTCTACGTTGGATTTTATTGAAATCCGTTACATCCGCCTATACTAAAAAAATTTTAGACGAAACTTGATTTGGATCAATTCCTAAGAGTTAATTTTTACTTTCTGGTTCCTTGGTATATATTTTGTTACATCCGCGGAAGAACTTGTTTTGAATCAATTTTTTATTCTTAATCATAAAATCCTCTGATGTTAACCTCGCCAAAACTACTAGCCTCTTGCCTCTTCCTGTGTATAAATCTAATCTTCAACTTGTCTTCCACAGCTCAGGTGCAAACACCCAGGCATACTACGATAAACCCCTTTGTCCATGGTTTTTACGAATACTTACCTCAAGGATATGATCAGGGATCTGCTAGTTATCCTTTGATAATTTTCTTCCATGGCGCAGGTGAAAGAGGTGATGGAAGCCCTTCCCAGCTTCCCCGCATACTTTCAAATGGCGTCCCTAAAATGATTAATAACGGCACATTTCCCACGTCCTTTACCGTGAACGGACAAACGCACAAATTCATTGTCATTTCTCCGCAGTTCACAGATGTACCAGCCTGGAATCAAAATAATTATGTTAATGATGTGATTGACTACGCTGTAAGAAACTACAGGGTAGATGCGAGCCGTATATATCTTACGGGGTTAAGCATGGGCGGTGGTATGATATTCTATTATTTTCAACAGAACATCAATTACACAAATAGGATTGCAGCGATTGTTCCGATAGCTGAAGCTTACGGATTTAATGATGGTACAGCAAAGGTGATTGCAGATGCGAAAGTTGCAACATGGCTGACTCATAACAGCGGTGATAATGTGATAAATGTTAGCCCTACGAGATTATATGAACAAGCAATAAACAAGTATTCCCCTGGATTGGCAAAAGCTACTATTTTCCAGGTAAGTGGCCATGACGCGTGGACCAAAACTTATGATCTTAATTTTCGGGAAGATGGTAAAAATGTATTCGAATGGATGTTGCAATTTAAGAAAGGAGTAACCACCACCCCTCCATCAAACAGGGTTCCAACCGCAAACGCAGGTTCGGATAAAAATTTAAGTTTACCTACCAACACCGTTGTGTTAAATGGGTCAGGTACAGATTCGGACGGGTCAATTGTTTCTTATACATGGAGTAAAGAATCGGGACCAACCCAGTTTACATTTAGCAATACAGGGATCATGGCGCCTACACTAAGTAATCTGGTTTCAGGCACATATGTTTTTAAACTAACTGTTAAGGATAACAGGGAGGCTGTCGCATCCGATGTAGTGACTGTAAATGTAAGCCCCGCTTCTAATAAACTTCCGACGGCCAATGCCGGATCCGATAAGAATATAACTCTGCCAACAAACAATGTAACGCTGAACGGATCAGGTGCGGATGCCGATGGAACAATTACCTCATATAGTTGGAGCAAGGTTTCCGGGCCTGCGCAGTTTACCTTAGCCAACAGCGCTATTGCTTCCCCGGTAATTTCAAATCTGATTACAGGAACTTATACGTTCAAACTCACCGTTAAGGATAATAATAACGTTACAGCTTCAGACGATGTCAATATTGTAGTAAATGGAGCATCAACACCACCACCGACCGGTACCAGTGTTCAGCGTGTATTAATTGATTTTGGACCTGCCTATTCTTCAACAGGTTTGGATACATGGGGCAAACAATGGAATAATATAACAAGTGCTTTGCCAGGTGTGCAGTTAAGGAATGCGAAATCAATAAAGAATGAGAGTACCAGTATTGGGCTTGAAGTAATCAACAGAATAGACGGCACGTTTGGAGTATCGGGTACCGGAATTAATGGAGGAAATAATATTGGTATTGTAGGAGATTACCCAGCAACCAGTACTTCGGACTTCGCATTTGCCCACTACACCACAACAAGTGGAAAATGGAAAATCTTTGGATTGGATGCAACTAAGGAATATTCTATTAAGTTTTGGGGAACGAAATCTTCGTCTGCAAACTACAGTGTTTTAATAAAGAGATCCGATGAATCGTCCTGGAAAGAATATAACGCTGCGAACAATAAAGATTTCAACAACGGCGCCGTATTTTCTTTTAAAGGAAAGACCGAATTAACTTTTGATATTAAAACCAAGGCTACGGATTATTTGGCCGGGTTCGGATATATAAGTGTAGTTGATATAAATACGATTTCCGGTGGAACTAACACCAGTGCACCACCAACAACCAGTCAGCCACCGTCCACCGAACAGGTTTCTATTTTGAAAGTGAGTCCCGTTCCTACTCAAAATAATCTGGTGCTATCAATCAACAATACTTTCAAAGGAAAATTACTCATACAGGTTCTTGATTCCAAAACAGGTACGATTAAACAAACGATCAATTCGAACAAATCTTCGGAAGGAGCTATGTCATTATCATTGAACGTAGGTAGTCTTCCGCTTGGTGTTTATCTTGTTCGGGTATGGTTTGGTTATACTGCAGAAAAGGTGCAGTTTATCAAAGAGTAACAAGTACTGTTTCACATATATTACCGGAGCTGCCCCTGATCACAGGGGCAGTTTCACTTTTAAATATATCCGCTGGGTTTTCAGGCGCCGATCTGGCTACGCGCGGCTTTTTCCCATAGCACTGTTTGATTTCCCTTGATGAATCTGATAAAACCCAGGTACAGTGAGTAGTTGATAAATACCAGGTAATATGGTGCATAGAAAAGACTTATCTTAATTCCTTTTTTTGAAAGGATCCATCCTATAAATGCTCCAACATAAAAAAAAGTTTGAGCTAACATTACCAAATAAAAAAATCCGGATTCATTATTAACAACCAATAAAATATTGAAGAAAAAAATAACGGGAAGAAAAATCGGGCAAAGGGTCCACCGTAGAATCCGATGGGAGATATACTGAAAAGATAATACCGGATATTTGAATATGTTCAGCAGGTCACGTAAAATGTAAATTGATTGGAACCCCCCGGCACTTATTCTTATTTTTCTTTTTTGTTCTTCTTGTATTGAAGCTGATTCGCTCTCTGACGCATAAGCTTCAGCTTCATAAGCAATCCGGTAGCCTTTTTTGCAAATAGAAAGCGAAATGATGAAATCGTCAAGAAGGATGTCGTCTCCCGGGTATTCGTATAATGAAGTTCTGATAGAAAAAAGTTCACCTGCAGCTCCCACAACAGTGTAGAATTTCCAATCCAGCTTTTTCAGAAATGATTCATATTTCCAATAAAGTCCTTCACCACCCGCATTGTTGTTATTAGTGGATTGAATAACTTTTTTTTCACCGGCAACCCCTCCAACTTTCGGATCCTGATAATGTCTTATAATATTTTTAATGCTGGCTTTGTTCAATATGGTGTTAGCATCAGAAAAAATTACATAAGGGGTATTTACCATTCCCATAGCACGATGCATAGCTGCTATCTTTCCATTTCGTGCCGGTTGGTGAAGTAAAGTGATTTGTGGATATAACTTAACTATTTCGGATGTTCGGTCCGTGGAGCCGTCCGTGATAAAAACAATATCAAGGTTTTCAGATGGATAATCTAATGAGAGCGTGTTCTCGATTTTTTGCAGAATGAACTGCTCTTCATTGTATGCAGCTACAAGAAGTGTTACACGAGGATAATTGTTGTTATTAGGATAAGTTTTGTTTTTCTTAACCAGGAACTTTATCTTGACAAGTACCCATAACAGAATACCGTAACCGGCATAGCTGTAAAAAATTACTACTAAGCCTACAAAAAAAATTATTTCTATGAATGTCATAAGGGGCCCCCAATCGCTATATCTTTTGGCCCACGACCTGAATATAGTTTCCTTTTTTGCGGTTTTTGAACAATTTGTCAATTTTCATCAGCGATTTTGAAATCGGAAGAGAAATAAGATGTGGGATCGGTCCACCTTTCATCATTATATAATTAAACTCCCATCCGGCCCTGGCAATAATGCCATCCGAATAAAAAGCAGTAACGATTTTAAATCCTTCTTTTTTAAACCTGTCAACGAGATCCTGTAGTTCGTAGACCTGTCCTATATGTTCATCTTCTTTCCATTCATTGTGTTCTTCAAACCAGGATTCAGGGAGAATCATCTGGTGTACTTTATTGGGCATTTTGATGATCAGATATCCACCATTTTTGAGTTTGTCATGACAGGCTTTAAATGGCATCTCTTCAACCATGATATGTTCGAATACGTCAACTGAAAAAATGAGGTCATAATGATCATTATGAGGTAGCTCCTCCACTTTCATATTGTAAGCGCGAAGATTATTAATCTCAAAATGCTCAATCGCTTTCTGAATCTTCTGGATGGCATGGCTATCAAGATCGACGGCATCGACCAGTTTGTCTTTATGAGCATCAGCCATCATCAAACTGAACTCTCCTTGCCCGCATCCCAGGTCCAACATCCTTTCTACCTTGGCCATCGGCACAAATTCAAGCAGGCGTTTGAATATTAATTGACGACCATAAGCACCCATAGCCGTATAACCGAATATTGAATTAATTAATTTGCTGACTTTTGGGCTTTTCTGCATTTTATCACTGATAAAAGGCTGATATCTACCAAATTGGTAAAGGGGTTTAGAAATCATATTTGTTTAGATTAGAGTGGGATTAGTATCGTCCAATAAAAAGATTAATTTAGAGAACAAAATATTCTTTTTATTTTGAATTTCAAACCCGTCTCCCTATATTTTGAATAAGCTTGTATGTTGTTATTAAATTTATTTCTTTACACCTTATTTCTTTACCTCGGTTTTTTTGTCCTGTACTACCTGATCTTCTCGCTGGCAGGAAAACTTGTAAACCCCAAAGATATAGTCAATTATGAACGACCTCCCGGTAGATTTGCCGTATTAATTCCCGCTTATAAGGAGGATGGTGTGATCGTGGATACCGTGGAGAAGAATTTGCTTCAGGATTATCCTGCCGATAAATGGGATATTGTGGTTATTGCGGATTCCCTGAAAGAGGAAACTATAAATAAACTAAAAGCTTTTCCGATTATCACCGTAGTGGTAAATTTCGTGGTTAGCAGGAAGGCTAAAGCGATAAATGAAGCGCTCTCACAAATAGGGGATTATGATTATGTAATTATACTCGATGCTGACAATATTATGGGGAAGGACTTTCTTCTAAAAATGAATGAAAGATTACAGGCCGGTGCAGTTGCTGTACAGGGTCATAGAACAGCAAAAAATAAGGACAATTCATTAGCCATACTCGATAGCGTAAGTGAGGAAATTAACAATCATATTTTTCGTTACAGCCAGCGTGTAATTGGTTTTTCATCTGCCCTGATTGGTTCAGGGATGGGATTTAAGTTCGATTATTATAAACAAATCAATACAAATGTAGAAGATGTATGGGAAGACAGAGAACTCGAATTCAGGATATTAAAAAATGAAGACACTATCGAGTACTTACATGATGCCCTGGTTTATGATGAAAAGGTGACTGACCAAACAGTATTTCACAATCAGCGATCCAAGTGGATGGCGGGACAAATCCACTACCTCAAAAAATATATATTTCTAAACTGGAACAAAATATTCACCGGGAATATTGATTTATTAAATAAACTGTTACAGACAATCAGCCCGCCGCGATCAATACTACTTGGTACACTACCTGTAATTATAGTGATATCGCTGATTTTCAATACCAGTTTAAGCTATACTTATTGGCTTGTGCTATCTGGTTGCTATTTCCTCGCTTTAATTCTGGCAATCCCCACATCGATGCTTAACCGTAAACTTCTAAAGGCTACATTGAAGCTTCCTTTGACAATTCTAATGATGTTTCTTGGATTCTTTCGCTCAGTTAAATCTCAGGATATAAGTTATAATACTCCTCACGGAAATAAATAGTTTCCTTAAGTGGCTCCCATTTTGGGAATTTAATGGTTTCTTATTATTTGGAATTATTTTTGCAATAGAATCTCACATAAAGCTTCACTGCAGACGTTAATTTGAAATATTTGCACGTGAGCGTTTCCGTTACCTCTGTAATTACATAAAGATTTGCTGTTATCTGGATAAATCTATCCTTATTTCTAATAACCAAATCTTTAATTAATGCATAGGTTTGAATTTTTCGATTATCCTATATCCCTACATAATCCGTATGAACTATGAAAATCCTTTCTTTAATCCGCGTATGCGACTCCCGGAAACCGGTGTTGCATACATTTCAGAAAAATTCTTCGCTGCCAAAGGTTCAAAGGCGCGTTGTTTTTCTTTTTTACATTTTATTAATCCATTTAATATCGGCTCAAGGCCAGGTTCAGACCGCCCGGAATATTGCTATCAATAATTACGTAAAAGGGTTTTATGAATATCTGCCTGAAAATTATGATCAAAGCGGGGAATCGTATCCGTTGCTTATCTTTTTTCATGGTGCCGGGGAAAGAGGAAATGGTACAACTCAGTTGTCCAGGGTATTGTCGAACGGGGTTCCAAAGCTCATTAAAGATGGCACATTTCCCAAGTCATTTACAGTCAACAATCAGACACATAAATTCATTGTCATATCTCCTCAATTTACAGATGTACCTCCGGGTAATTCTTATGTAAATGATATCATCGATTATGCCGTTAAGAATTACAGGGTAAATACAAAACGGATTTATCTTACCGGACTAAGTATGGGTGGAGGAATGATATTCTTGTATCTGGGAGTAAACAGTGATTATGCAAAAAGAATTGCTGCAATGGTACCCGTATGTCAGGCTTACGGATATAGTGCAGGAACCAGTAAAGTTATTTCGGATGCTGGAATTCATACATGGATGACACATAACAATGGCGATCCGACAGTGGGAGTTGCTGGCACACTGAATTATCTGCAAGGCATCAATTCTTACACAAGCGGATTAGCAAAAGCGACCATATTTACTTCTACTTCGCATGATGCCTGGACAAAAACCTATGATCCCAATTTCAGGGAAAATGGCCTTAATGTATACGAATGGATGCTCCAATACGAACGCGGCGCTGTTGTTCCGACGAATAAAGTCCCGGTTGCCAGTGCCGGCAATGATGTCAGCATTTCTCTTCCTGAAAATGCTGTAACATTAACAGGTTCCGGTAAGGATCCGGATGGTACAATCAGCAGCTATTCATGGAAAAAAATAAAAGGTGGATCAGCTGCACTCATGAATGCTGGTAGTAGTACAACAGCTGTCAATGACCTTGTTGAAGGAGTTTATGAATTTGAACTTACAGTGACCGATAATCAGGGAGCAACTTCAAAGGATGTTGTTCAAATTACGGTAAAAGCAGCCAACAAATTACCCCGTGCGAATGCCGGGCAAGATCAATTTGTTGCTCTTCCTGCCAATTCAGTTACATTATCTGGTACTGGTACAGACGACGATGGAGATATTGCTACATATACATGGAATAAACTTAATGGCGGTCCCGCTGAAATAATAAACAGTGGATCTGTTACTACTCTTGTAACCCGCCTCGAGGCGGGAGTTTACGAATTTGAACTCACGGTAACCGACAATGCAGGAGGTAAATCGAAGGATCAGGTTAAAATTACTGTGAATCCTGCTTCTAATAAAGTTCCTCGGGCCAATGCAGGGAGCGACATAACTATTTCGCTTCCGGAAGATTCTTTGACTCTTAGAGGTTCGGGAAATGATGAGGACGGAACCAATATCACCTATCTATGGAAAAAAATCAGTGGGGGATCAGTAACATTTGAAAATGCAAACCACCCTGTTACCAGGGTACGTGGTCTTGAGTCGGGGATATATGAGTTTGAACTTACTGTTACTGATAATGACGGTGCTAAGGCTACTGATGTTGTTCGGGTCCGGGTTAATGCTCCGCAAAACAAGATACCAGTTGCAGATGCCGGTGATGATTTAATTATCACTCTTCCTCAAAGTAGCTGTAATCTCAGAGGATCCGGGCAGGATGAAGATGGAACAATCGTCGAATACAGCTGGCGAAAAAGTTCCGGGGGCTCAGCTAACATATTAAGTCAATCTGCTGCCACCACCTTGATTACTGGTCTTGCAACAGGAATATATCAATTTGAACTGACTGTTAAAGACAATAACGGCTCAATCTCAAGTGATGTAGTACAGGTAACAGTGAATCCGGCCGGAAACAAACTTCCCATCGTAAACGCAGGAACCGATATTATCATCGCGATACCATCTACATCCGTCACCTTGACTGGTAATGTGTCAGCTGAAAACATGTCTTTGATTACAATATTGTGGAAAAAAGTGAGCGGGAGTGTTGCGTCAATCGCTAATGCTGGCTCTGCAGCAACCGAAGTAAAAGATCTGGTTGCGGGCGTTTACGAATTCGAATTAAGCGCAAAAGATGATCAAGGCATGATAGCCACTGATTTAATAAAAGTAACAGTAACCCCCCCGCCGAATAAAAAGCCGGTTGCTTTTGCCGGGTCCGATATTAATATCACACTACCAACAAACTATGTGATTTTAAGAGGCTCAGGCACAGATGAAGATGGTAAGATCCTATCTTATTCATGGAGAAAAATATCAGGAGGAGGTGCAAATATAATTAGTGCTTCTTTGCCTGAATCAGAAATAACCGGGTTACAGGCTGGTAATTATACATTTGAACTGACGGTTACCGATAATTCGATGTTGACAGACACCGATGAAATTAATATTACGGTGAATCCAGCTTCAAATAAAAATCCTGTTGCGAATGCTGAGGCAGATTTCTTTATTAATTTACCTGTTTCAACCATAACACTGAATGGTAGTGGCACTGATCAGGATGGTCGAATCTTCAGCTATTTATGGCAAAAGTTATACGGTGGATCTGCGGTGATTTTAAATCCAACAGAAGCGGTGACTGCGGTAAATGATCTGACGGCAGGAACCTATGCATTTGGACTGACTGTTACAGATAATTCAGGTGCTATTGGTCATGATACTGTGATTGTAACAGTAAATGCAGCCATAAATAAATCACCTTTAGCAAATGCAGGCGAGGATATAACGGTTGTCGCGCCGCTTGACAAAATTCAATTGACAGGATCAGCATCAGATGAAGATGGCATTATAACAATGTATTCATGGAAACTCAGGAGCCTTGCCAAAGTTAACATTGTTAATGTATCAGCTTCGGAAACGGAAGTTGAAGGGTTGACTGAAGGCAGCCATGAATTCGAACTAATTGTTACAGATGACAAGGGTGCTATGGCCAGCGATATCGTGGTAATAACGGTATTGCCAAAGCCAAATGAGAAGCCGGTTGCCAATGCGGGAAGTAACCTTAATATAACTTTCGGGTCCAATAATATAATTCTCGATGGTTCCCTTTCTTATGATCCGGATGGCACAAAAATTTCTTATTCCTGGACGCAAATATCCGGACGTAGTCTTATTTTATTAAATGCTAATTCTGTTTCCCCAGCAATCATTTTCAGTAAACCCGGTACTTACGAATTAATGTTAGAGGTAATTGATAGCAGGGGTGCGACTGGCCTGGATACCATGAGTATAACCGTAACCGAACTGTTTAGGGGAAACAGGGCACCTGTTGTAAATGCTGGTGCTGATATCGAAGTATTTCTTCCGGAAAGAACTGCACAATTGGTTGGATCTGCCTCTGATGATGATGGGACGGTTGTTTCTTATAAATGGCGGATGATCAGGGGACCAATTTCGTATAACATTTTAGAAACGGGGTCTCGCCAAACGATGGTGAATGCATTGTCAGAAGGAGAATTCGAGTTTGAACTTAGTGCAACGGACGACAAGGGTAATATGGGCAGAGATACGATGTCAGTTTCAGTGAGCAAAGCAGTGAGCAAAATAACAATTTACCCGAATCCTGTTGAAACGAATGCTATACTCAGGATCGAAGCGCCGGTTAAATCACCGCTTTCTACAATCCTTATCTATGATATATATGGTCGGCTGGTACGATCATATATGATAAGCAGCACAGATCGGATCATTCAAAAGGAATTGAGTCTTGGCGATCTTAAAGCAGGAACATATCTCATAAAAGTGAATGATGAGAAGGTCCCTATTCCGGCAATAAAGTTTATCAAATTGTAATTGATTAAACTCAAGAAAACAGGCAAATCAAGAATAATTAACATTTTGGCGTGAAGATTGGGGTATAAGGCTTGTTCACATCTCAACAAGCCTGCTCAGCACCCCATAAAAGTCCTAGCCAATACGGTCGACTATTTTCCATGCTCCTTACAAATCACCAGGCTGATTTTGTTGGAGATGGTTAGCCAATGTAAGTATCAAATTATAAACGACTCCTGTACCAGGATCTAACTACTACCTACAATGACAAAATTTTCCTTCTACAGAACCGGCTTCATCTCAGTTTTCTTATTTTCTTTTTTTGGTAGTTTCGGTCAGGGACCTGTTGTTCCAACTGCTAACGATTATGTAAAGCCGTACACAGATTTGTTTATGTATGGGGCAAACATGGGTTATTATGCCAATGGCTGGACTGACGATGCTCTAGCGGCAAATGTGAGAGGCGCTGGTGGTCATAGTATAAGAACTACTTTGCCGGACTATTTTGTAGAATTGCATGGACTGAATATTCGCGTAAATACTTTCAGGAATTATGTTCAGAACCTTGAAATGCGCGAAATAACCAATTTCGTAGGAGAACCTTCCGCCGCTCACCGCGATAATACTACTTACCCGGGATGCCCACAACCTTCCCGGTTGTTTCTCAATTTGTATGAGCCTATATGGAATGTTGATGGTACAGTAAACTCCAATAACTATTATGCGCAGTATATCTTCAATCTTGTTCAGGCATATGGTGATTACATAAGAATATGGGAGGTTGTAAATGAGCCGGACTTCACTGGAGCTACACTTTCAAACTGGCTGACCAGGGCTCCGCTTCCAAATGAATTGGTAAATCTCTGGGGACCCTTCCACAGTTATATCCGGATGTTGAGGATCACCTGGGAGGTAGTTAAAAAATACAGTCCTGACGATTATGTAACACCCGGGGGTATCGGTTATTACGAATTTCTTGATGCATTATGCAGGTATACAGATAATCCTACCGCCGGGCAGGAAGGTTCTGTAACTGCTGACTATCCATTGAAAGGAAGTGCCTATTTTGACATGGTGAGTTATCATATTTACCCTGGCTATTCAATGCGTTATTGGAGCAATGCAGTAGGTGGGTTTGTCCATACCCGGACTTCTGACTACGCAGCAGCCCGGGTGGTGAATGCTAAAGATGATATGATAACAACTCTTAACAACTATGGTTACAATGGAACAACTTTCCCCCGCAAACATTTTATCATTACCGAAAGTAACATTACACGTCGCCCCTCAGGAGTACAGCATGGAACGGATGAGATGCAAAGAAACTATGGTATAAAATCACTGGTCTTATCGCAAAAGCATGATATTAAGCAATTTTATTTCTATATGGTGGGCGAAGCTATCGACGCTCCGGCTGAAGGTGTTGATGTGGGTAACCAGGATTATGCGATGATGGGCTTGTATGAAAATCTCAAGAGAGATGTACAGGGCAGCCAAAAGATGACTGAATTGGGAATCGGAATGAAGACAACCTCACAATTGTTATTCGGATCTACTTATGATGCAGCCAGAACCGGTTCAATGTATCTCCCATCGAATATTGAGGGAGGCGCTTTTAAAAAAAATGATGGAGAGTTCGTTTACGTTTTATGGGCAAAAGCGTTGATAGACAAAAGTGAAGTCGCTGCCGCTACCTATTCTTTCCCTGCTGCATTAAATGTTCCTAATCTCATTAAACATGAATGGAATTATTCTAGCAATGCCACCACAACAACTATCCTGCAAACAAATATTTCACTGACAGGCACACCAATATTTTTGGTGGTTGGGCAATCGATGAATTTACCTATAAAACTCGCAAGTTTTACCGGTAAACGCATTTCCACATCTGAAGCCAGGCTGAATTGGGATACAAAAGAGGAAGATACCAATACAGAATTTTCACTTGAAAAAAGTTATGATGGAAGGAGTTTTTCCACTATAGCAACAATTAAAGGTGGTCTGCAACCTAATGGGCAGAGCTACACGCAAACTGATACCCATGCTGAAGGATCAGTGTACTACCGTCTTAAATGGACTGAGTTGTCAAATAAAATTTCTTATTCGGAAATTGTATCCCTACCAATGACTAAGACTAATTCAATAGGTATATTTCCGAATCCTGCAACAAATCACATTTATTTATCCGGGGCGGGTATTGCAAAGGTGAAAGTTTCATTAATTGATGTTAACGGGAAAGTTCATCGTCGTTTTGCAACGGGTACCTCCAAACTGGAGGTAAGCGACATTGCCAGGGGGACGTATTTTTTAAGTTTAACCGGTCCTAATGGGGTACAAAACCACAAGGTCATTTTGGTTAGATAAATCTTAATATGGGAAAGGTGACATAGAAATTACGCCACCTTTCTTTTTTAAATTTTGCTAACCTGCGGTGTGTTACTTTACCATAACCACTTTTTCTGTTTGCACTAGTTTGCTATTGTTGAATACGAGGATTTGATAAACCCCTGAAGCCAAATCCTGAACATCAAGCTGGTGAAAACCAGTATTGAGATTAAAACGTTTGTAGAACTTACCGTCAAGACCAAGAACACTAACCTGGACATTTGGCTCCTTCACTTCTATTCTAAGCATACCATGCACCGGATTGTTGTAAATCGAAATGGGGCGCAGATTTTCTTTGTTTAATCTTATGCTTATAATTTTTGACCGGGAAGATTTGCCATCAAGATCAATTTGAACCAGCTGATAATAATTTACTTTGTTATTATCCGGGCTGCCATGTATAAAATTGTAATGATGCCCGCTGTTTGTATTTCCGCCTGATTTAACAGTTCCAACTGTTTTGAAATTGCGGCCATCAGTAGATGTCGATATTTCGAAGTGTGACGTGTTTGACTCTTGCAGCACGTTCCATTTAAGTTCAACTGCATCTTTTCCGTTAACTACAGCAGTAAAATTACCCCAGGTCAGAGGGAGTATTGCAAGTTTTTCTATTCGTATTTCATTTCCACCAACTATAGTTATCGGACCATAGTTTGAAGGTGTGACAACCTCTGTAAAATTACCGATAAAGGTGCCTGATGTAGTGAGAATGGTATAAACACCAATTGGAGTGTTGGTCCCATTCTCTGTAATAGTCAGGGAACTTCCTGTGAGCGTTGGATTACCACTTAATACTAAACGATCGTAGCCGGTTCCCGCAGTGATGCTGTTACCAAGGTTGATAACAACACCTATATCAGGCTTTATCAATGCAGCATTCACTGATAAAATGCCCGTGGAGCTCGTACTTATTCCCGGATTAATTAAACCTTTTACAGCTGTACCGGATCCGGATATTGTACCTGGAAAATTGCTGAAGGAATAGGTGCCTTCACCCTGCAAAATGCCTTTATTAGTGAAATTAATACCTGCATTACTGTTATTGGTTCCGAATATGGCATTTGAAATAGTGATGGTGATAGAACCTGTAGTTTCATTTATGAAAAAATTATTCAGACTACTGCTACCTGTTAAAAGAACAGTTGAGGTTGTATTGACTGATATATTCGCATAATTAACCAGGGAAGCATTATCGATTGTAGGGTTATAAAATGAACTGCCAGGATTTGTATTTACAAAATTTAATAAGTTATAGTTATTAATCGTACAACCATTGTTCATTGAAAAAATGTTGACTTCGAATATGCCATAGTTGTCTAAGCTGGTTCCAATAACAGCTCCATTTCTTAATTCCAGATATCCATCAACAGCAACATAAATAAAACCAGGATCGATAGTATTAGTGGTCAGAATTCCACCACTCGCCACATATAACCGACCGTTAACCTGTATATCATTTCCCGGACCATTGTTGACAGTAACAACCTGGGAGGCGATTAAGATGCTCGCATTTGGTTCAATTACTAATTGGTCAAGAGATAGAGCTGGTGAAGTTATTTGGATACTATCACCGGAAGAAATGGTAATTACGTTATCACTGGAGGTGGGATAATTCGAAGCTGCCACCCAGGAAAATGTAGTCCCGTCATATCGTTCCCAGATTGAAGTGGTGTTCCAGGTTGCAGATATTCCGGTAAAGTTAGATCTGTAATCGCCATCTGTCTGGCTGAATAATAAAATAGGGCAGATAACTAATAAAATTATTAGTCTGGAAGAGTGTACGATCATGAAGTAAGCATTAATATGAACGAAAATTTCAGCTAATTCTTGATCTTTCGGGAAGTGGATTCGGTTGTTTTTTGATCTTTCAGGAAGTGGATTTATTATATATCAAAAACTCCGGGATTATTATAGTGTTTGGATAACGGAATTCGGTAAGAAAAATCAGCTAATAAGCGATATAGGATATTCAACAAGAGGATATTAAAATGTAAAGTATAAATTAGCTTCGAATAATGCAAGGCAGAGCACAAAAAATATTTCCGAAGCAGTCTCTTTATTTTCTATATACTTCTATTTCACCTTGTGTGTTTCCCCGTCGCGGTGCAAGAAAAGAGTCTGCGAGATTATAATGTTTTTTTAGCGAAACTCTGATCCTGAAGGGATAAAAGTTATTAAGAGTTTCGATATTCTCAAAAAGGACCAGGTCATAATATTTTTCTGCTATTCTTTTTTCAAACATCTCTGCTTCCCGGTTAAACATCCCAACACCCAGATGATACCACAAAGGATAGCTTTCGTTTTTTTCAAGTTCATATGGCATTTCTGCTGCTAATGGTGTCAGTTCTGACATATTTAGAACCTTCAGGGATTTACTGTTTTTAACCAGATCCATGTTCAATAGTCTATGTATGCCATCAACAGTCGGTTTCGGCATATATATTTTATCAAATGATTTCAGTCCTGTATACACCCATTGACTCATAGGTATGTCAAGTGAATCACCTTTGTTGATCATATATGTCTTCCTGTTCACTATATTTTCTCCTGTCTGTGATACTGTTGCTATTTCTCCTGCGGGCATTGCACGCTCAACAATACGCTGAATGTATTTCCAGTAAGTTCCACTCCACCACAACATCATTCCTGTAAAACACACTAAAATTGTTTTACGATTCAGGAAATTTAAGGACGTCGTTCTGCCAAGAAGACTGATTATGTATACAAAAGCAAAGCTGTGAAAGAATATATTATTATCTGGTGGAGTATAACTTGTAACCTGGAACACTGCGGCCTCGCCGAGCATAGCCAGCGTTAATAGTAAGAAAACGCCTTCAGTTTTGTTACTGTAAAATTCTTTCCAGTTTTTAAAAGATGATAGAATTAATAATCCAATTAAAAACAAATAAAATTTTATCCATTGTGACGAATTAAAAAAATCGTCTGCAATTTCCCTGATTGAGATCCTTGCACTGTGGGGAGCCTGGCCATGATTAAACCAATATGCAAACTCATAGCTGGAGAGCCAGGCGACTACGATAGTCATTAATAAGACAAAACTTCCGATGAATATTAGTAAAGACTTCCAGTCTTTTTCATAAATGGCATGATAAATCAACAACGCAATACAAATCGCAAATGCCATCCCCCCTCCATCCTGCTTTGTAAAAAACGAAAACAATACAAAGATTGCTGATGCCACCAGTAACATAAACCGGTATTTTGGATTCGTTGCCAACTTGCTAAAGGCGATGTAACGGATCAAAAACGCCAGAGCAACCAGTTCATACACAATTACGGTATGGTTGTACCATGGCCAGAAGTTCATGAATGAATAAGAAAGGCAAAAAAGAACGACCGAAATAAAACGGATACCCTCCTGGATATTTAAACTTTTTAATATAGATCGGAAAGATAGTCCCGCAATAATATTAATAAATACCTGGGCCTTGATCAGGCTTATCATCTGTGCTCCAAAGATTTTGAAAAAAATACCTGGAATCACCCAGAACATCCCGCCCAGCGGGGTGCCGAAGTCACGAAAAGGCAAATGACCCTCGCTTATCCTGTAAGCTCCCTCCCAGGAGAGAAAAATATTTACACGGTAAGGAAAGGTTGCAAATAATGGAACGCAGGCTAAAAAAACAATAAATAGAATTTCTAATGTGGTCAAAAGCCGCCTGGACATATCAAGTTTTTTTAGAGTTCGGGTTAACTGGGTGTAAACATAGAAAATATCTTTCATTCCTGCCAGCGCTACCTATATATTGGACGGTTGGCATTTTCAATTATTTATTTGTACTTTGACGCACTAATTAACCCAAAGTGGCTTACCTCAAACTCTTAAGACCAAAAGACTGGGCTAAAAACCTATTCTTATTTATCCCTATTTTTTTCGCCGGTGAGATTGCAAATATCTCAAAAGTCGGTGAGTTGTTACTTGGCTTCCTTGCGTTCAGCTTTGTAGCAAGCAGTATTTATATCATTAATGACTACCGGGATGTTGAAGATGATAGAAAGCATCCCGTAAAGAAAAATCGTCCTATTGCATCAGGTGCGGTATCCAAAACAGCTGCATTGATAATCTGCGGTATTCTGTTGATAATGGGTTTTAGCCTTGCTTATTTAATCAGGGACAAATTCATGTTTGTGCTGGGTATCTATTTTGTGATCAACGTTTGTTATTCGCTCGGGCTTAAAAACATTCCAATACTTGATATTCTGATCCTGGCTATAGGGTTCGTGTTAAGAGTAAAGGCAGGGTCCGTAATTTCGTTGGTTCCTTTGTCGCAATGGATTATTATTATGGTTTTTCTTCTGGCGGTTTTCATGGCAATTGGAAAGCGGCGAGATGATGTGCTTCTGAAAATGAATAGCGGAGCAGACATGCGGAAATCAATAAAGGGATATAATCTTGAACTGTTGAATATATTACTTGCACTGGTTTGTGCTGTAATTGTTGTAGCATATTTTATGTACACAATGTCTGAAGATGTAATCACAAGGCTTGGAACCTACCGCCTTTATTATACCTGCCTTTTTGTTTTAGCTGGGATAATGCGATACCTGCAAATTATTTACGTGATGGCAGACTCCGGTTCGCCAACGAAAGTCCTTTACAAGGATCGCTTCATACAAATTTCATTGCTCCTTTGGATAGCCAGTTTTATTACAATTATTTACATTAAGGATATAACACTGTTTTAAGGATGAAGAAAAATATTGCTAATTGGGGAAACTATCCGGTTGTTGACAGTGACGAACTTACTTTTAGTTTTGATAATGATCTCAAAACACATGTGGATCAGGGAATGAGTTTTATCCCCAGGGGTAACGGTCGTTGCTATGGGGATGCGTCCCTTGCTGCTGAAACTTTATCAACTTTAAAATATGATAAGGTATTATCCTTCGACATTGAAGCCGGGATTTTTGAATGCCAGAGCGGACTAACGCTGGATAAAATAATTGAGATCATAGTACCTAAAGGATGGTTTCTTCCGGTTACCCCCGGAACTAAATATATCACAATTGGTGGTGCTGTCGCAAGTGACGTCCACGGAAAAAATCATCATGTCGATGGTTCATTTTCAAACCATATCTTAAACATGGATATTGTCCGGGAAAATGGTACTACAATTACCTGCTCACCTGTACAAAACAAAGATCTGTTTGAAGCTACCTGTGGAGGAATGGGACTTACCGGGTTGGTCACAAGAGTGAAGTTTCAGCTGAAGAAAATACAAACGTCTTATATCAAACAGAAGCAACTAAAAGCCCAAAATCTGGACCATATCATTCAGCTGTTTGATGAATACAGTCAGTATACTTATTCTGTAGCCTGGATAGACTGCCTTAAGAAAGGAAAAAACTTTGGCCGAAGCATTCTTATGCTTGGCGAACATGCCGAGGTAAAAGATTTACCTGAGGATAAACGGTCCAATCCACTGCAGCTTCCTAAAAATAAACAGATTTCTTTTCCATTTAATCTGCCCTCGTGGTTCCTGAATTCTTTTACAGTAAAGGTGTTTAATTTTTTATACTATGGAAAAAATTTCAAAAAAGAAATTAATAATATAGTGAGTTATGAGCCTTTTTTCTATCCACTCGATGCAATACTGCATTGGAATCGTGGTTATGGAAAGAAAGGCTTTATTCAATACCAGTTTGTGCTACCATTGAGCGCTAAAGAGGGTTTGAAGGAAATTGTGCAGCGAATAAGTGATGAAGGGATGGGTTCGTTTCTTGCCGTATTGAAGGTGTTTGGAAAACAAGAGAGCATGATTTCATTTCCGGATGAAGGTTATACATTAGCTCTTGATTTTCCGGTACGTCCCAACTTATTTCCGTTTTTAGATGAGTTGGATAAAGTTGTGTTGAAATATGGTGGACGCCTCTACATGAGTAAAGATGCAAGGATGAAACCTGAGATGTTAAGGGCGGGATATCCAAGACTCGATGAATTTAAAGCTACGTTAAAAAAATATAATCCGGAAGGTAAGTTCAGGTCGGCACAGTCTGACCGGCTTTTGCTAACCCCTAACCATTAAACAAATAATGTCTACTGTACTAATCCTTGGCGCAACTTCCGACATAGCAGTTGCGATTGCCAATACATATGCATCGAATGGCTTTAATATACAGTTAGCGGCAAGAAACATTGCACGTCTTACCCCATTGCAATCTGACTTGCAAATACGATTTAATATTCACTGTTCACTGCATTTGTTCGATGCAGGTAATTTTGGATCTCATCAGTCTTTTTTCGATGAGCTTCCTGTTAAACCGGATATAACGATTTGTGTATTTGGTTATATGACCGATAATGAAATAGCAAGAGCGCAATGGACTGAGACGGAAGCCATGATAAACATAAATTATACGGGTGCTGTATCAATTTTGAATATCGTCAGTAACTATTATGGAATTCAGAAAGCAGGTGTGATTGCAGGAATAAGTTCAGTGGCAGGTGAGCGGGGCAGGCAAAGTAATTATATTTATGGGAGTGCCAAAGCGGGCTTCACAGCTTATTTATCAGGATTGAGAAACCGAATGATTCAGGACAATGTGCATGTTTTAACTGTAAAGCCGGGATTTGTATACACGAAGATGACCGAAAATCTTGTATTGCCTAAATTATTAACAGCTCAACCTGCTGAAGTAGCCAAAGCTATATATAATGGAGTGAGGAAGCGAAAGAACGTTATATATGTGAAATGGTTCTGGAGATGGATTATGCTGATAATTAAATCAATACCAGAGTTCATTTTTGTAAAACTGAAGATGTGAAAAAACATATTGCATTTTTCGACTTTGATGGTACCATTACAACAAAGGATACATTACTGGAATTCATCAAATTCAGTAAAGGCAACATTCCCTTCTACCTTGGATTCATCCTCAATTTGCATTATCTGTTGGGATACAAACTTGGTGTCATTTCCAATCATCATGCAAAGGAAAGAATACTTATACATTTCTTTAAGAACACAACACTAGCAACCTTCGAAAATTATTGCGCGCAATTTTCTTTACAAGTTTTACCTGGTCTAATAAGGACTGGGGCTAAAGAGGAAATAAAGAGGCTAATTGATGAAGGGGTAGAAGTAGTGATAGTAACTGCGTCAGCGGAGAATTGGGTTAAACCGTGGGCGGATTCTATGGGAGTTGAGTTAATCGGAACCAGGTTGGAGCTGCAGGAAGAAAAGTTGACAGGAAAGCTCCAGGACATTAATTGCCACGGTGAGGAAAAAGTTGCTCGTATCAAACAACGGTTTTCCCTCACTGATTACGAAAAGATTTTTGCGTACGGGGATACTTCAGGAGATAAGCCTATGTTGGCAATAGCGCATGAGTCGTACTATAAGCCGTTTAGGTAAACCTGGTCGATTTTAGTTTGATTAACAAGCAGTGCTGATTGAAGATTCTGAAGCATGTTGGGATTTCGTCACTTTTTGATAAAGTATACTAATTAGCTTCACGCGATTTTTTACCAAGCCTTGGTTTTTATAAAATTCAATACCCAGTCTTCACTTTTCTCCAGGGAGCGCTTGGGTAAGTCATCGATAACCACTAAAGTAGGCAGCGTATTTTTATTGTGGATGTTTCATTTGAGAAAGTTTTCGACGGGTTCATATTCAGGTACTTTATTGATCTTCTGGCCAATCAGCGTTCAACCTATAATACTCCTTTAAATCCGGGCCACGGCTTAGTTAAAAATATACTATCGACAGTCTCTTAAATTCGGACCATTGGCTTGGTTAACAAGGTCGCACTATTCGGCGAAGAAGTCGACGATTACCGGATTGTCACCCTGGATATGATTTTCGAATTGGTTCATAACAATGTATTTTATGATCACTATATCACTATTATGCCTTATTGTAGATCATAAAAGGTCATTTGCTAGGTAAAATCACTTACCAAAAAAAGGAAATTTAGAATTAACAGCAGGAAAAAAAATGAGACGGACCTATACCCTAATAAAATTCAAAGACTTAAAATCAAGCAAATTATGGAAGATATTTTTGTTTCATTTTTCTTTATTGAGGTTAAGAAACAAGATTAAAATTTGAACAGTTGATTTTGTTGTAACAAATTCCCCTTATTTTTATCTGAATAAAGACCCTTAGGTCCTTTAATCAAAACTAATCCATCTTCCGCTAAACCACCTGGGTTACGATCCCATTGCCGGATATATTGCATATGAAGGTTTACACCTGCAGATATTTCCCGTATAAACTTATTTTTCGCTAAAGAGACCGATGTAAGCGGATTTGGCGGAGCCCTGCCCCGAACGAAAATCACACCTTAAATATTGTATCACTCTATACTCTCTAAACCTTATCTATGAGTGAAAAAAAATGGTATGCGGTTTATACTCGCGTACGGTGGGAAAAGAAAGTCTCTGAACTGCTTTCAAAAAAGCACATTGAAAATTATTGCCCTCTTAATAAGGTAAAAAAGCAATGGGCTGATCGCAAAAAAATCGTTCTCGAGCCTCTATTTACATCTTATGTATTCGTAAGAATCTCGCCAGATCAACATCTTCAAATGATTAAGACAGATGGAGTTATCAATTTTGTCCACTGGCTTGGAAAACCTGCGCAGATCCGTGATATTGAAATTGCAATGATTCGTAGTTTTCTTGGTGAACACACCCATGTTACACTTGAAAAAACTTCTGTTAATTTGCATGATATTGTCCGAGTAGTTAGTGGACCTTTAATGAAACATGAAGGACAAGTTATTGCGGTAAAAAGTAACACGGTAAAAATCGTTTTACCTTCTCTTGGTTACATGATGTCTGCTGAAATTCAAACTTCGAGGGTTGAAGTTGTAAGAACTAGAATATTATTCGAACTATATGGTCAAGATAATCTAGCACTTGGTTAGTGCCAGTTTATCTGGATGTGAAAACCCACAACGTGAGGTAAATCAAAAGCAGGTTGCTTCTTACTAGAAACCGGAGAATAAGTATCCAGCAATGCTCGCTTCTTTTTATAATCGACAGCTTCTTATTTATCTACTTCGCTTATCAATTAGACGTTTTTAATTGACGCCTGGTGGACAATTGAGTGGAGCTGATTTTTTATTTCTTTTGTTATGCGAAATATATCAGAAACTGGCGACGAAAGTATAGGGAATATAATATCTCAGTTCTTCAATCGCTATATTCCATACTGGCCGATTTTTCTCATACTGCTGGTTATATCACTAACCGGAACTTGGTTGTATACACGTTTAACAGCACCACTTTATGAATCAGTCGCTACTCTGCTTATTAAAGATGAAAAAAAAGGCATTGATGATTCGAGGATGATTGAATCTTTGAATCTAATTACTACAAAAAAAATCGTCGAAAACGAAATAGAGGTACTCACATCTCGATCGCTAATGAATGAAGTAGTAACGGATTTAAAATTATACGCACCAGTTTACTCTGTTAATAATTGGGGGAAAGTATCGGCTTATTCTTTCTCTCCGATCCAAATCGAAGCAAAATACCCAAAATTGCTACCTGAAGTCGCGAAAATAAGGATCAAGTATAACTCTATGAAATCAGAGGCTATGATCGACAATCGCAGCTTTCCTTTAAATGAATGGGTTCAAACTTCCTATGGAATTCTTAAATTCATTCAAACTAAGACCAATCAAGCCTGGGAAGAAAAGCCGCTATATTTCGCATTGACAAACCCCAAAAAAGTAACTTCTGATTTGATGGAGAAATTTGAAGTTTCTGCTTCCAGTAAACTTTCAACAGTATTAAATTTGAAATTAAAGAATGAAGATCCTGTCCTTGCTGAACACATATTGAATCACCTTATCAAAGCTTATAATCGCGCTGCCATTAATGATAAAAATGCTCTAGCAGCGAGCACCTTCCAATTCGTGCAACAACGATTAAATATCGTTGGTCGACATCTTGATTCAATTGAAGACAAAATTCAGAAATACAAATCAAACAAAGGCGCGGTCGATATCAGTTCACAGGGACAACTGTTTCTGAAAAACGTAAGTCTAAATGACCAAAAGGTGAGTGATATCAATATGCAATTAGCAGTTCTTGACCAGGTGGAAAGATATGTTAAGACGAAGGATAATAGTTTTGGAATTGTTCCTTCAACTTTGGGGATTTCTGATCCGCTTTTGACTGGACTACTTGAGAAATTATACATTTCGGAACTTGAGAAAGAAAGACTTAAAAAGACAACAGGAGAGAACAGCCCTGTGATGATTTCGCTATTTAATCAAATCGAAAAAATTAAGCCCAGTATAATAGAAAATATTCAAGGTCAAAGAAGAAGCCTTGAAGCTAGCTTAAAAAATTTATTGTTCACGAATACAACTTATTCATCTCTACTTCAATCAATACCTCAAAAAGAAAGAGATCTTGTTGAAATTAGTCGGCAGCAACAAATTGAGAGCAGTATTTATTCATTCTTACTACAAAAAAAAGAAGAAGCTGCTTTGTCAAATTCCTCCACGGTAGCTGATAATAGGATAGTGGATCAAGCTGAGTCTTCACTATTTCCTGTGAGTCCAAACAAAAAACTTATATATCCGCTAGCGGTAATGGTAGCCTTTGCCTTTGGAATTTTGCTGATCAATTCTAAGGAATATTTATCAAACAATATTTTATTCAGGAATGAAATAGAAACTATGAGTTCATTTCCGATTATAGCCGAAATATGCTACGAAAATTCTAAAAATCCGATAGTGATATACGATGGGGCTAGAGGTATTATTGCGGAGCAATTCCGGAAGTTGAGAACATCCTTGAGACATATTGGAATTGGAGGCAAACAGAAAATATTACTTGTGACATCTTCTGTCCCTGGGGACGGGAAAAGTTTTGTAGCGGCCAATCTTGGACTTTCTGTTGCGCTTACGGGGAAAAAAGTAGTTATAGTTGAAGCGGATCTTAGCAATCCTTCTTTAAGTCAAATACTAACGGTCGCAACTGAAAAGGGCTTAAGCAGTTATTTAAAGGATGAATTAGAACTGGAAGACATTATAGTAAGAACAGAAATAAATATTAATCTTTTTGTTGTTGCTGCAGGTGCGCTTCCTTCAAATCCGTCGGAGTTACTGATGAAGGACAGAATGGCTGACTTGCTAGTTTATTTGGAGCAAGTATTTGATCTTGTTTTAATCGATACCGCACCCGTAGGATTACTTTCAGATGCATATACATTGGCTCAGCATTGTGATGCAACATTGTATATAATCAGGCACGGGCATACGCCTAAAATTGCAGTCGAAAGATTAGATAAAAATAATCAAATACATGAGTTAAAAAATGTTGGACTTGTTTTTAATGGAATTCGTTCGAGAGGCTTTAAGAAGTATAGTTATGGTCATGCCTATGGCTATGGCTATGATACAAACACGAACCACTACCAAAGCAAATTAGCTACAAAGTGAAGCAAATTCAATTAGCTATTGTCAAATGGTTGTTGTTAAGAAAGTCATATAATTAAAGATTTTAACTCACGAGCAAATTATTATTGAAACCAAATGTTGAGAGGTGCAAGCTCATAGAGTACTTGTCCAGATCGAACTTGCCGCAACAGCCCGCATCGAACTCCCATAGTCAGAGATGAAGAAGAGTTTGTTTTACAATATATTACTAACTGGGTCAAATTTCGTTTTTCCACTCTTGACGTTTCCTTATTTGTCTAGAATAGTCGGGGCCGAAGGTTTGGGTGTTTGTAATTTTATATTGTCTTACTGCCAAAATTTTATTATCATCGCAGCACTTGGTTTGTCCGTGTATGGTGTCAGGGAAATTGCAAGCGTAGGAAGTGATGTACGAAAAAGGTCTGTGCTATTTTACGAAATATTAGTTGTACATATATTTCTAACTGTTATATTGTTATGCATCTATTTTGCTTCTTTATCGTTTTATAACCGATTTGACAGTTATAAGCTGTTGACTATTGCTGGCGGTCTATTTATTTTATCACAGGCTTTTTCCATTGAATGGCTTTTTTTCGGCGTCAGCGACTTTAAATACATAACTATAAGGAGTTTGGTGATTAAGCTTTTGACGATTGTCGCAGTTTTTCTATTCGTAAAAAAGTCAACGGACGTTTCCTTATATTTCTTAATTTATGTATTGCAGTTCGTCGTGACCGCATTAACTAACTTAAATTATGCAAAAAAATATGTCCAAAGAATTGGAGCAATACAAGTAAACCGACTAGCAGCTCACTTCAAACCACTTTTGGTTTTAGGAATGTATATTGTACTGACCAAAATCTATACAATACTTCCCACAACATTGCTCGGCTTTTTGTCTTCAACATCCGCAGTTGGTTACTTCTATACGGCAGATAAAATAGTTCGAATTTTTATATCTTTTTTTGGGGCAGTCTCGGCCGTACTTATACCAAATTTGAATTCATTGCTTCACAGAGACGATAAGAGTGCTTTTATAGCAATTATAGAAAAGTCGATGAATTTTGTAATAATTCTAGGAATACCAATTACTTTGTTTGTATATCTGTTCGCGAAGCCGCTAACGATGGTTTTTGCTGGACAAGATTTCCTTCCTTCAATAATTTGTATTAAGATAATGGCTCCAGTGATTTTACTGGTCGCATTTGGTCAAATCTTTTGTCTTCAAATTCTTAGTGTTTTTCAGAAGGACAGTCTAATGGTGCTTTTAGCTCTTATTGGAATGATATTGGGTCTTGTTATTAATTTGATTTTTATACCCCGCTATCATCAAAATGCTGTCGCCGTGTCACAGTTACTGTGTGAATCTTTAGTGACAATAATTTCTTTGTATTTCGTAAAAAAGTATATTAATATCAGTTTTCCGTTAAAGAAATTTATCTACAATCTTTTTTTTACGCTTCCCTTTTTTGCAATTTCTTATGTTTTGTATACATATCTGATCAATGACTTGCTGATTTTGATATGTGCTACTACCTGTTGTACACTTTATTTTGGTGTCTACCAATTTCTTATATTAAAAGATACGAACCTGATAAAGTTGGTAAAACCATATCGGCTTAAATTTTATAAATTAAAGCCTGAGGCTTAATGGGAAAATTATTCTTTCTAGTTGCTGCTATTGTTTTCTTTTGGGGGATTTTACAGTCTTCAGGAGTAAAGAGATTGATATGGTTTTTCACTGGTATTCTATTTTTTTCAGATAGAATTATGATTATTGAATTTCCCACGAAAATGTCATTCGATCGCTTATTGATTTATAGCTTGATGTTTTCTGAAATAGTTAAGTCCGGAAAATTGATCCCTAAGATCAAATATTACCCTTTAGTGTCTTCAATGATAATTTTTCTAGTTGGAGTTTTAACTATCGGTGTCTTTGATGAGAGGATAGGCTTGGTTCTGAAAATTTATAGACCGCTCGATTATTTCGTACAAACGATATTTGTCTCGTTGTTATGTTACATCAACATTACCAAAACTCAAGATTGGGAAAAATTGGTGAAATTTTTATTAGTATCTTCTTTAATCATGGGTATTTACGGAATCTTCAATTTTTTCACTCTTAGCAATCCGCTCGATCATTTGATAACTACTTTATATCGTTCAGTTTCACCTTTCGATGACTACGCCCAGGGTAGTGGAAGATTTAGAATAAATTCTTTTGTTTCCCACCCGATATACTATGGCTACTTGTGTGGAATATTCTCTTTGTTAGCATTTTACAGTTTCTTCTACCTGAAACAGCTAAAGCAACTTAGTATCGTCGTTATGTTGTTAGCTACTACGAATCTGATCCTTGCAAATTCAAGAACACCGCTTTTGGCATTTGCTATAGGGTTGATAATTTTTATTCTTTTGGCATTTCGAACCTTGGCAAAAATTAAAATGCTAATAGCCATTGGATTTATTTGCTGTGTGATATATAATATACCAATTATACATGAATCAGTTGAAAACACGGTAGATGCATTTCGTGTAAACGGTGGTAATACTTCTGGGAGTTCACTAAATATGCGAACATTGCAGTTACAAGCTAGTTATAATGAATTTCTGAAAAATCCAATTTTTGGTAATGGCCTTTATTATATAGAAGAAGATTTGGGATGGGCCAGTACGGAACAAGAGAGAACCAGTGATCCTGACTTTGAAGGTTTCGAGAGTTATTTCTATCAACTTTTAATCGAACAGGGATCGGTAGGTATTTTTGTTACGCTGATATTTATAGCTAGTATAATATCGTATTTATTCAAAAAAAGGGTTGTTGATAAGCAAATTTCGGCCTTTGGGTTTTCGATATTGTGTATGTTTTTAGTGTTTAGCATGGGGACTGGAACTTTACATTCATGGATAATATCAATGGGATTGATAGGAATATGTTCAAAATATTTGGAATTGAAGCAACATGAAACAAACGTTCCACTCCTACAGCCAATGGACGCCGGCATTAAATGATGGCAACAAGTCTTAAAAACGGAAATTTCTGCATATTGCTTTGTTCAACACGGATCGAATCCAAACACACTCCATGAGTAACAAATGAAAGCGAAATATTTAATAAAAGGCATTTTAAAGAGCATCCCTGGAATTGAATATTTCTACGAATTCAATAAACATACAGGAGGAACTTCAAACGCTAGATATTGCTATTCGGTTTGGTTAAGGCATTTAACATATGCTTTTCAAAACGGGTTGACTTCGATTCCAAAAACTGTTGCTGAACTTGGACCCGGTGATTCATTAGGAACTGGCATAGCGGCTCTTTTCTCAGGTGTAGAAAAGTACCTTGCTTTGGACATCAAATACTATGCAAATCAACGTCAAAATTTAAAGATTTTTGATGAGATTCTGGAACTCTTTGCCCTTAGAACAAATATTCCAGGCGAAAACGAGTTTCCTCGACTAAGACCCCTATTGGAGGATTATAGTTTCCCTTTCCATATTTTACCTAATAGTATTATGGAAGAAACTTTAAAGGACAAAAGGGTCGCTAAAATAAGGGAATCATTAGTCAATATGAATGGGACTGACTTTTGGAATAAGAATGAGTTCCTTCAATACAAAGTTCCTTGGAATCAAGCGAAGTCTATTGAACCGGGATCAGTAGATATGGTATTTTCCCAAGCAGTGCTACAAGCCGTAGACGATTTGCGTGGAACTTACATGAATATTTCAAAATGGTTAAAACCAGGTGGACTACAGTCTCATGATATTGGATTCAAATCGTGTGGAACGGCTGACACCTGGGATGGGCATTGGCAGTATTCTGATCTTGAATGGAAAATTATCAGAGGTCGGAAAAACTTCATTATCAACAGAGAACCCTATTCAACCCACCGCCGACTGCTTAACGAGAGTAGAAATACAATTATTTTCGAAATAAAGGAAACAGCAAAATCAAATATTGATACACTAAAGTTATCCAATCGGTTAAAAGAATTCACTCAAGAAAACCTTACTACATTTAGCGTCTTTCTTCAGGCAAAAAAGGAAGCCCACTAGACGCACGTCTTGAGATGATTAAGTTTATCGCAAAAGTATGAGTACGAACAAAATATCTGTTATCATTGTCCTCTACTATTCAAAACATTTGTTACCCGCTATAATTTCTAATGTTATTGAAAAGGTTAAGGAATGCGGTGAAATATTATTGATCAACAACAGCAGCGATGATTTGGAAATTTTCGAATCAGATTCTGTTAAAGTAATTTATCCTACTTACAATATGGGATATGGAGCTGCCATAAATTTGGGTGTTTCAAAAAGTAAATACGATTCGTTGTTGATTCTTAACCCAGACCTAAAAATTGAAAAGTTTGATATTTATCCATCAGATTTGTCCTGTGACTTAATCCTGTCAGGAAAAAATCCAAAGATCGAATATCATTATTTGAAGTTCCCAAATTTGTTAAGCTGTTTTTTTTCTATAGCTGTTATCGATTTGGTGTATATCAAAATGTTAGACAAATGGGTTCATTATCGAAAACAAAAAAATGATATTGACGACTATGTTGTTGATTACGTTTCAGGCGCTTTGATGCTACTTAATAAAAAAGCTTTTTATAAAATAGGCGGATTTGACTCCTCATATTTTTTATATTATGAAGAAACCGATTTTTGTAAGCGAGCAAATAAATTAGGAATTCCGGTATTGTGTACTTCCAAAATCGTTTTTACACCTGCAGCGGCCAAAGCCTCATCCAAAAATGTCGACAATATCAAGATTAGGGCAGGCATTTTATCGTGTAGAAGATATCATCTTAAATACAGCGGGAGAATTGCTACCAAATTTACATTCCTTCTATTGAAATTGCTATATGGGTTGGTTATCTTGTTTTTATACCCGCTCTCGGTTTTTAATAATAAATTAAAAAATAAAAGGAACATATGCCTATATAGGTTCACTTATTTATAACCCGCTAAATGAATGAATAAAATGCAGGTAGAGCTCCAGGATGAACTCCTGCAAAGAAATTTGTAAATTTTGCATCATAAAATACTGATCTATGGAAGACAATAAATATGCACAATATATTTTGGAAAAAGAATTAGCTCAAAAGTTGAGACTGAGTAACACCACAGAAAGAAAGCACGCTTATAAGGCGCTATATGGAGAATTATTTAGCAAATTTCCGAATATCGCTTATAATCCAAAGTCCGATATGTCACACAAAATCGGCTGGCAAATTGAGCTGTTAAAACCTTTCCTGCAATCCAATTTGGTTTTCGTAGAGGTTGGTGCAGGAAATTGCCTTTTAAGTATCGAAATAGCAAAATATGTTAAGGATGTCATTGCATACGAAGTTGCAGAAACAGCTCCACATATCGAAAATGCACCTAATAATCTTCATTTAAAAATATTCGACGGTATACAGTTCTCGGAGCCAGACAATTCCATTGACATTATTTACAGTAATCAGGTTTTTGAGCATCTACATCCCGATGACACTCCCGACCATCTTGCCCAGTGTTATAATATGTTGACGCCGGGGGGAAGGCTAATTATAATTACTCCAAATGGTTTAACTGGTCCATATGATATATCGAGGCATTATTCTATGACCCCAGAAGGACTCCACTTGAAAGAGTATAACTATGCAGAATTGAAACAACAACTAATCTCCATCGGATTCAAGAAGCCTAAATTCTTTATAGGTAGTAAAAAAACTGGATATTATTGTTTGAACGCCGGCGTCGTATTATTCTTAGAAAGCTTTTACAAAAAAATTCCTATATCAATAAGGTATAAATTAAAAGGCTTTTCCCTTCTCAAAAACGTCTTCGGCATAAAAATAATGGTTAGTAAATAACTATCTCACCAGGCTGATGGCCAATCATTGCTGATAAATTAAAGCAACCGGCAACATGAAGATCTTACATGTTATTTTTTCTTTTGCTCCAGACGGTGCTGAAACTATGCTCGTGGACATAATAAATCTACAAGCTAGAACAGAGGAAGTTGATTTAATGATTGTCAACAATATTTACAATAAAGAACTTCTTTCCACTATCGAGAAGAATGTTTCAATCCACTTAATCAACAGAAAAGAAGGCAGTTTTGACATATTTAGAATTTTAAATCTAAATTATCGTCTATTTAAAATCAAACCAGATATTATTCACTTTCATAATCATAATGGAATCAGGGTAATATTGTTTAAGGCAATTTTTAAAACATGTTTGACATTACATTCAGTGAACAAACCGTTGAAGTACCTGACAAAATATGATAAACTATTTTCAATATCTGATGCGGTAGAAAGGGACATATACCGAAGAGGTACATTGAAATCCACTGTTGTCTACAATGGAATTGACTTTTCGAAAATAAAGGTTAAAGATAAATATGCTTACGAAAGCAAATTTAACATTGTGGTCATCAGCAGGTTGATTCACGAAGTAAAGGGACAACATATTTTATTACAAGCTTTAAATGTTTTGATATTCGAAAACGGCCTCAACAACGTATCTATTGATTTTATAGGGGAAGGGCCCTCTCTACATTATCTGGAAGAGCTGACATCAAGGCTTGGTCTAAAAGATTGTGTACGTTTTTTAGGGTTAAAAGATCGAAAATATATTTATGATAACTTGTCTAATTATCACCTGTTAGTGCAACCTTCTATTTATGAAGGATTTGGTTTGACAGTTGTGGAGGGTATTGCCGCAAAAATACCAGTTTTAGTCTCTACCAGTGATGGACCCCTCGAAATAATTGGAAACGGGAAGTATGGATTCAAGTTTGAAAATGGAGATGCGGCGAGCTGTGCGGAAGCTATCAAACTTATAATTTCTCAAGTTGGTAATGAAGATTTTCATCTTACATTGATCAAGGCATGTAGTTACGCGCGAGATAAATTCTCTATTCAAACGACTGCAAAGGATTACCTTATCCAATATAATAATTTGGCTTTGAAATGAATCAGCTTCAAAACCGAATGCCCATTAATAGTCTATCGAATGATGCCAAACAACATTTCAATTACTTATGAAACTCTTGAAAGAAGCAATCGCATTTTTTCTAATTGCAGTGTATAAGCTACGAAAATCAAACACCAGTGGCATCTTATCGATTTATTTTCATAATCCATCTAAAGATATTTTTCATAAGGTAATTCTTTGGCTGGCAAACAATAAGTATCAATTTATCTCAACGAAAGAATTAGAATTATTATTATTGACTCGAAAAGAATTGACTGGGAAGATGGTATGCATAACTTTCGACGATGGATGGAAGCCAAATTTAGAGCTTTTGCCAATAATTGAGAAGTACAGAATCCCAGTTACTATTTTTATACCTACCGATCCAGTAATTAACGGGAATTATTGGTTCGAATATGCTAGAATAAAAAGACAGCGTTTCTTAACAAAGATCAAGAACGTTGACGAGTTCAAAAAATTGACATTCGAAAAATTCTATGACAAAGTCGCCTTATTAAAAGCTAATTTCATTTTAGATAGAAGTTGTATTGATTTAGATGAACTGAAATTAATAAGCGAAAAAGAGCTAATTACTATTGGTTCACATACTGTAAGTCATCCGATATTAAAACGATGTTCGGTTGAAGTTCAACGAAAGGAGCTCTTACATTCCAAAGAAATTTTGACGAAATGGTTAAAGAAAGAAATAGAATATCTTGCTTATCCAAATGGTGACTATAATTCAGATACGATTAGCATTGCAAAGGAATGTGGATATAAATTATGTTTTACTACTTTTCCGGCCGTCATTAAAGTAACGCATGCAGACCCTTACTTAATACCTCGTTATTCTATAAATGATGCTGGTGGTTATTTGGAAAACATTGCTAAAGCTTTAGGCCTCTGGCAACGCTTTTACTTTAAGCATCCACCGAAACATCAACGCGAGGCATAGCTTACTTATTACGAATCCGAAAGGATTGTCTATTCGTTCCACAATCATTTAAGCTTATTTATGATTAGAGAAACAAAAATATTAATGGGCATTCCTTCTAAGAAACTGAAAATGGGTGGACCTACTACTCACCTACCATTTCTGGTAGACTATTTTAATAAAAATGAACAATTCAAAATACGCACTTTTGATTACGGAAGCAAAGTGGATGGTGGATCTCTGGTCCATCAAAAAGAAGGGCATGTAAGAAAAGTTATCAATACAATACAAGTCTTCATTATATTCATTTATCAAATAGCTACATATCGCCCTCAAATAGTTCACATAAATACTGCATTTGATAGAAGATCGTTATTACGCGACCTTCCGTTTTCAATTTTCTGTTATCTTTTTGGACAAAGATTAATATTCAAGCTACATGGCAGCAGTGATTTGATAAACACTAAGAGCAGTGTATATCGATTTTTAATAAGGCTATTTTTCGTTGGAGCGAAGAAAATAGGAGTCTTGTCGGAAATTGAAAAGACACAATTTGTGTTAAAATTTGGGAATGTCCACAAGCTGGAAGTCGTAAAGAATATTGTAAATCTAAACGAAGTTAAAAGATGTACATTTTTTGCTAAGAATACCAATAAAACTTATATTTTATTTGTTTCGCGTATAGTGAAAGGAAAAGGATTAGATGACCTCATCGCAGCGCTTAAAATTATCTTAGAGATAAATCCAGCATATATATTGGTTGTTGCTGGTGATGGTCCAGAATTGGCATCGTCTCGTCGACTTGCCCAGGATCTCTTGGTAGATGAATCGATAATATGGTTAGGCTTAATTCCTCACGATGAGATCGCTTCACTAATCCAGTCTGCGGATATATTTATTTTTCCGTCCCATTTTCCTGAAGGAATGCCAATGGCCCTGGTTGAAGCCCTTAGATGTGGAATTCCACTGATTACTACAAGAGTTCGTTTTGCCTTAAACTATCTTATTGAAAACTCGAACTGTCTGTTTATAGACGCTGGAAACATTGATGATATCTCAGAAAAGATTATTGTGCTAGTTAACGACACATTGATTCAAGATAAAATGAGACGACAAAATCCGGAATTAGTTGTGCGCTTTAGTGCTTCAGCCGTAGGATTCGAATTTCAAGAATTATACAAACAGATGATACAAACTTCGCAAAATTAATTCTCCTTTTTATTCTTGACCATTATAATAAATGTAAAGAATCGAAGCCTACAAGAATTAAACAACGTTACTATTTCGAAAAAATTCTGTAAGCTATCTCTATTGTAGTGATCTCTATTCCTGGCGCATACTATGGCTTATTATTATCCGATGAAGTCACAAAACATTGCAAGAGCGCCAACCAACGATTATTCGATCAAAGAATTTTAAATTAGGTTACCTACTTTATATGTGTGGATTAGCAGGATTTTCTGGATTCGACGATAATTTGCAATTGGCCCAATTGGCAAATGAAATACAAAGACATCGAGGTCCGGACAATCAATCAATTTGGCAGGATGATTTTATTGCTTTTGCGCATCAAAGGTTATCCATTCTCGACCTGTCAGCTGCTGCAAATCAACCTTTTATTAAAAATAATTTACTTATTGTTTTCAATGGGGAAATCTATAATTACAAGGAACTTCGAGCACAGTTGCAGTTAAATTATGGGATTAAGTTTGTTACCAATTCTGATACGGAGGTCATACTTGAGATGTTTAACTGTTATGGTCTTCGAGCACTTGATCACCTAATCGGTATGTTTGCTTTCGCCCTCTATGATACAGTTAAGAAATCTATGATCATTGCGAGAGATCACTTTGGGATAAAGCCGCTTTTCTATACATATATAAATGGGGCCTTTGCTTTTAGCTCAGAACTGAAAACCTTAGTCGATATTCCCGGATTTGATAAAACCATTAACCCTAAATCGTTAGTAAGCTGTCTAAACTATCTCTGGGTTGCTGGAGACGACACAATGTTTAAAGGGTGTCATAAATTACCCCCCGCTCATTATCTAACATTTAGTAATGACGAAGGCATTAAAATTTCTAAGTATTGGGAATTTGATGATTCTTTAATTAACGATGACAGTGAGAACGAAATTATTAGTGATGTGGCCGATACACTTTCTGACTCAGTGAAACGTCACATGGTCGCTGATGTACCAGTAAGTGGATTTTTGAGCGGAGGTTTAGACTCATCGTTAATCATTGCCATCGCAAAGAAGGCACAGCATGATTTATCTACGTATACAATTTCAACCTCAAAAAGGGACAAGAAGATAGAACAAATGCCTGAAGATGAAAAATATGCCAAGATCGTTGCCAGCATTTTCAATTTAGACCACAATGTAATTAAGATCGATGCAGATATCTTATCGGAACTTCCTAGAATGGCGCGCACTTTAGATGAGCCAATTGGAGATCCTGCAGCAATAAATACTTATCTAATCTGCAGGGCTGCTCGGCAGGAAGGAGTAAAGGTTATATTATCCGGGATGGGCGCAGACGAAATCTATTTGGGGTATAGACGACACAAAGCCACCCTTTTGGCATTAAAATATAATAAACTTCCGGTTTTTCTAAAATTCGCGATTGCCAAGATAGCCAAGCGTATTCCTGTCAAGATTTTCGGAAATGGATTTAAACTCGGAAGGTGGCTTAGACGATTTCTGAGTTTTGCTACTCTTCCTTTCTCTGAAGCATACATGAGAAGTTACTCATATTTTGATACTTATGAATTAAAGCAAATGCTACGGGACGAATACGCATCTTTTGTACCAAATATTGTTTGCGACCATAATGATTTATTCAAAGCAAAATATAAGAATGATCCTGTAAACCAGATGTGTAATATAGATACACAAATGTTTATGTTGGGACTGAATTTGACTTATACTGATCGCGCATCTATGGCAGCATCGGTTGAAGTAAGAGTACCTTTTATAGATAAGCTTGTAGTGTCTAAGGCAATGCAAATACCTGGTTCTCTTAAGATAAAAGGAGGCACGCTGAAATACGTTCTTAAAAAATCTGCTGAAAAGTATCTGCCTAACAAAATTATTTATCGGCCAAAGGCGGCTTTTGGTGCACCGATCCGTTCTTGGATTTCGAATGAACTTAGTGATATGGTCGATGATTTGTTAAGCGAACGAAATATTGTAAGCAGAGGGTTTTTCAATTACCCTTTCATAAAGAAAATGATTGAGAATGACAGAGGAGGTTTAGCAGATAATGCTTACCAAATCTATCAACTTTTAACTCTCGAATTATGGTGTAGAGAATATTTAGATAAAACCTCGTAAACGTATAATCATTGAAACAATTAATTCAAAACTTTAAGTCAGGAAAATTGTATGTAGACGATGTACCAATGCCGTCCATGTCAGAAAGAATGGTATTGGTGGAAAATAAATTTTCACTAATTAGTTCAGGTACGGAACGGAGCACTATTAAAGTTGCGCAGGCAAATTTATTGGGAAAAGCGAGACAGCGTCCGGACCTCGTGGCCCAGGTGTTAGCAAACATCAAGAAAGAAGGTTTCACTGCAACTATTAATAAAGTTAAAACAAAGCTTGATTCATTGAAAGCTATGGGCTATAGTACAGCTGGCACTGTGTTAAGTTCTCTCGACGATGGTGGTAGCTTTCAACCAGGTGATAGAGTTGCGTGTGCAGGTCAGGACTATGCGTCTCATGCGGAAATTGTCAGCGTTCCGCAACATCTGGTAGTTAAAATACCTGAAAATGTCAGTTTCGAAGAAGCTGCCTTTACTACTCTGGGGGCAATTGCCCTGCAAGGTGTACGTCAAGCAGAACCAAAGCTAGGGGAAAAAGTCTGTGTAGTCGGTTTAGGTCTTCTTGGACAATTGACAGCTCAACTTTTGAAAGCAAATGGTTGTGACGTTTTCGGGATAGACCTTTCAGAAAGGCTCATCTTACTGGCCAATGAACTTGGAATTTCTAAAGCACTTCACAGGAGTGACATAAATCTAATGAGCGCTTGTGATAATTTTACAAACGGACATGGTTTCGATAGCGTGATAATTACCGCTGCGGCACCGACCAATGACCCAATTGTGTTATCGACAGAGATAAGTCGCAAAAAAGGTAGAATTGTAGTGGTAGGCGCCGTCAAAATGGATGTGCCCCGGGACCCCTACTTTTACAGGAAGGAACTGGAATTAAGAATATCCTGCTCTTATGGTCCTGGAAGGTACGATACTGATTATGAAGAGGGGGGTATTGACTACCCTTTTGCTTATGTAAGATGGACAGAACAAAGAAACATGTCCGTATTCCTCGAAATGATTTCTAAAGGACTTATCAACGTAAAACCTTTAGTAACTCACACATTTAATATTGTCCAGGCAGAAGAAGCTTACAACATCGTTCTCGGTAAAACACAAGTACCACATATTGGAATCTTGTTAAAATACAAAGACGGAAGCAGCAAATTTTCTACATCGACACGAGTAAAAAATCTGCCTTTAAAACAATTGAATGTCGCTTTTATCGGAGCAGGCAGTTTCGCACAAAGCTATCTTATCCCTAATGTGAAGTCATTTGGCGCATCTCTAGACACTGTCGTCACATCTAAAGGTATTACTTCAAAAAACGTTGCTGAAAAGTTCGGATTCAATTTTTGTTCAGCTGATATTAAAGATATCCTGGAAAAAACAGACATAAATACTGTTTTTATTGCTACGCCGCATTCGTCTCATGCAAGTCAGGTTATCCAATCAATCAAAGCGGGCAAATCTGTTTTTGTAGAAAAGCCTTTGGCTGTCACTCAAGAGGAATTACAAGCGATTATAAAAATCGACGCATCGAGCAACGTTTCATTAATGGTGGGTTTCAACAGGCGCTTTGCTCCAATTTGCGTAGCTATTAAGGAAGCGTTCAAAAATTGCGGAGAGCCTTCTGTGATAAACATACGCATTAATGCGGGCTTCATCCCCAAGGACCATTGGACTCAAAACCCGGCTATAGGAGCGGGGAGAATAATCGGTGAGATGTGTCATTTTATAGACTTAATGCAATTTATGACAGATGCAGAACCAGTGAAAGTGTATGCTGACTGCATTCAGTCAACTAATAAGAAACTGAAAGTTGATGATAACATTTCTATAGTAATTAAGTTCAACGACGGTTCCATAGGAAATCTTACCTATGTAGCAAATGGAAATAAAAGTTTACCTAAGGAACATATTGAAATATCTGGAGCTGGTATCACCGCTGTAATTAATGATTTTCAGTCTGGAACCCTCCATAGTGGAAATAAAGTAATTAAGTTGAAATCATCGGGAAAAGGGCATCAGGAAGAAGTGAAGTCTTTTCTGTCAGCTGTACGGGATGGTAACAAGATGCCAATCAGCTTTAGGTCGATTTGTCTGACCACACTTTCTACTTTCAAAATAATCGATAGTCTAAAAACTGGCTTACCTCAAGAAATTTGTTTAAATGCGTGAGCTTGTAAAGGCCTCTTTCAGTTTGTTGGAAAAGTATTGCCATAATGAACAATTTAGAGGCTGGGATCCATACGATGGTTTAAATAGCAAGGTCTTCAAGGCGACACCTGTCTTGCCCAAAAATCGATTAAGTCGGTTAATGTGGATTCAGTTTATAAAAAAGATGCCTTTCAATTTGAGACCTGCACTGGGGATCGAAAAGGATATCAACCCTAAGGGCCTGGCATTATTTATATCGGGATATTCGAAATTAAGTGAGATTGAAGCTTTCCGCCACGACTCTGTCCAACAAATAAAAGTACTTGCCAGTAAGTTAATTTCACTTCGAACTCAAGGCTACTCAGGCAATTGTTGGGGATATAACTTTGATTGGGAGTCCAGAGCATTTTTTCAAAAGAAATATACACCTACGATTGTTGCAACGACTTTTGTAGCTAACGCATTCGTTGATGCATATGAAGCAACAAATGAAAGATCATATCTTGAGCAAGCGATTTCCTCCAAGGACTTTATTCTTAAGGATCTTAAACGAACATATAATGACAATGGCAACTTTGCATTTTCGTATTCTCCCTTTGACAACACCTCTGTCTTCAATGCATCCTTATTAGGGGCAAGATTATTAAGTCGATTGTATCTTTACACAAGGGATGATGAATTAATTAGAACCGCAAAAAAAGCGGTTGCTTATTGTTGCGATTATCAAAATTCAAATGGGTCATGGTTCTACAGCACATTACCATTCCATCAATGGATCGACAACTTTCATACAGGATTCAATTTAGAATGCATATCAGAGTACGGTAAGTATTCGGGAGACAAAAGTTTTCAAGGCAATTTTGACAACGGTTTGGCTTATTATCTCAACACTTTTTTTGATAAGGAAGGGAGATCGAAATATTATAATAATTCTCTTTACCCTATAGATATTCATGCGCCGTCACAGATGGTCATAACATTGGCAAAATCAAATTGCTTTGAAAGCAATAGGGAACTAATCGATAAGGTGATGAAATGGACCATTGAAAATATGCAATCGCCTAAAGGTTACTTCTTTTTTCAAAAAACAAAATACTATACAAACAAAATTCCGTACATGCGATGGTCGCAGGCGTGGATTTTTTATGCATTAGCTTATTACATTAAAATCACAAACAAGGACATTGAAAATTTGGTTTGATCTCTCCAACTCGCCTCACATAAATCTTTTTTATCACCTAATTCGTGACCTGGAAGATTCAGGAAATGAGGTTGTAATTACATGCCGGCCATTAGCTAACACTATTGACCTGTTGGACCAAAAAGCGTTGAATTACACCGTTATCGGTGAACATTATGGAAAGAAAATTCATAAAAAGATATTTGGTTATCCTGTCAGAGTTTTGCAATTAAGAAATTTTTTGGCTAAGCTTTCACTAGATCTGGCTGTTTCTCAAAGTTCGTTTCATTCTCCATTGGTAGCAAAGCTGTTGGGAATTCCTTCTATATATACAAACGATAATGAACATGCGCTAGGAAATATTCCTTCATTTCTTTTTGCAACCAGAGTATTTATACCGGAAAACTTATCGGTGGATAAAGTTATTAGGCAAGGAGCAGCCAGAAAGAAGGTCACTCAATATCCCGGGGTGAAGGAAGGTATTTATTTGTGGCGATCAGGTGAAAAGATATATAAGAAGCGTACTGAGGTAGCTAACAAAATAGTGAGACTATATGTCAGGCCCGAGCCTTTGACTGCCCAGTATTATAAAGGAGGATTGAATTTTCTTGACGACACATTGATTGCATTACAAAATAAATATTCAATAACCGTATTGCCTAGAGACAGAAACCAAACAAACCACTTCAAACAATCTAAATTTTCATCGTTAACTGTACCCGATAAGCCTTTGCATTTTGAAGATATCGCTGCTAATTGTTCCTTGTTTATTGGAGCAGGTGGTTCAATGACAAGAGAGATGGCGATTTTGGGTATACCTACAATTTCAGTTTATCAGGACAACTTATTAGATGTTGACAGTTTTCTTATTAAAAAGGGATTGATGTACTATGAACCTCAAATAACCCCGGAAAAACTCATTCAGTATATAGAACGGTCTTCAAATGAGCAACCAGATACAGAACTCTTAATAAAAGGTAAGCTAGCATATGAAATGTTCAAATCCCAAATACTAAATTTTAGAAAACCATGACAAAAATTGCATTGATTGGAGCTGGTAAAATGGGGATATCTCATCTATCCATTTTAGGGGCACACCCCGACGTAGAATTGGTAGGAGTAAGCGATACATCTAAAATGGTATTGGATGTATTTAAAAAGTATTCCCCTTTTCCTTGCTTTAATGATTATGAAGAAATGCTGGAGAAAGCCAAGCCAGAGGCCGTAGTGGTAGCTGTGCCAACGAAATACCATGCAGCAATGGTTACAAAGGTTATGGACTATGGTAGGCATGTATTTTCGGAAAAGCCATTGTGCCTCACTTCTCAGGAAGGTAAAGGCCTTGTCGAATTGGCGAAAACAAGAATGCTTATTAATCAGGTAGGTTATCATAACAAATTTATTGGCACTTTCCAGGAAGTAAAGAAACTTATTGACAACGGGTACATCGGCGAGATATTTCATTTTGTAGGTGAATCGTATGGACCAGTTGTAGTTAAACAACAAACCAACTGGAGATCGGATCCTAAAGAGGGCGGGGGCTGCCTGCTTGATTATGCTTCGCATGTTATAGATCTTATCAACAATATCCTTGGTCCAATCACTAAAATAAAAGGAACCTTACTTAAATCATTCTATTCTAAAAATGTAGAGGATTCGGTGTTTTCTCTCATGGAGATCAATCCGAAACTGTCAGGCGTCCTGTCCGTAAACTGGAGTGATGAAACCTATCGCAAGATGTCAACATCAATAACGATAGTAGGTAGCAAGGGCAAGATAATATGCGATGCAAACGAATTGAAAGTCCATTTCAAAACCTCTGCCTGCCCCGACGGATACACCAAAGGATGGAATGTAAAATATGTAACCGATCTCACGGAAAATGTCGATTTCTATCTGAGGGGCGAAGAATATACTTCTCAAATGGACTATTTCATAAAGGCCGTTCAGGGCAAGGTTCCAAATACAATTAACACTTTTCAAACAGCCTGGCACACTGATAAAGTCATCGAAATGATAAAAAATAGCTCAAGCAATTAATAAATTCCCTAAACCTAAACTGATGAATAGAATATTATTTGGCGATAACCAGTTTTTTGCCGTTAACCACATTTCAGACGAGAAATCGAGGGCTCAGGCAATTAAGTTCAAAAATGATCAGGCCATTCTTAAAACACTTGATCATGCGATAGATAATGGCATAAACACGTTTATGTGTACTACTCATGACAGGATCGCAAATATTTGTGAGTACGTAAGAAAAAATCCCGAGCGATATAAACAATTTAGCATTTACCCGTGCATGCCATATGCACATAAATATGCAAATGCCGTCACCGAACTTGGAATTGCAGGAACGCTGAAAGAATATGTACCAGGTAATTTCTTAGGCTCCTTGTTTAAAGGTGGAGTGGCTTACTTATCTAAGGACTACTTGTCTATCATGGAGCTACTAATTGATGCTGAAATGAAAATGTTTAAAGGAATCAATACACCTGTAATTTTTCTGCAAAATGTGATCACCGATCTATTATTAGGGCTGGGAATGAATGACATTTTGAAAGCATTCAGTTTGTATGTTGAAAAGAAGTATAATGCGGAAGCGGGATTCATAACCATGAACATGCCTAAACTTTTATCAGTGTTAAACGGGGTAGGAATTGACAATCCTATTATCTGTACTTCCATTAACAAAATCGGTTTTAGAATGTCAGGAGGTATTAAAGAATATGAAAAGGTATTGAATACAAAAAAAGTAAGAATTGTAGCCATGCAAGTACTTGCATCAGGAGCCATTCCTGTAAAAGAAGCAATAGAATATGTGTGCAATCTACCCTGTGTTGAATCTATTCTTTTTGGTGCATCCACAAAAGATAATATAAAAGAAACAGCTTCCTTAATCCACGAATTCGATGCTGGCGTTAATTCATATCATTGGGAATTGAAAAAGCTTAATCATGATATTCAACAAATAGATAATAAAATCGAACAACTTGAGCATGATTTTCACAATTATGGTCATCCCTTACAACCAGCCATTAACTTATGAAAATTACTCTGGTAGCGGGAGCCCGTCCAAATTTCATGAAGGTTGGGCCAATTATTAAGGCGCTTCAACTAGCTCAAAAATCCACTTATCTCAGCTATAGACTTGTGCATACGGGTCAGCATTACGACAAAAAGATGAGTGGCGATTTCTTCGAGCAGCTAGGTATACCCGAACCAAATGCAAATCTTGTAGCTGGTAGTGGCACACAGGCAGAACAGACTGCTACAATCATGGTACGCTTTGAAAAGGAGCTGCTAGCTTATCCACCCGACGTTGTCCTTGTAGTAGGAGATGTAACATCGACGATGGCATGTACAATCACCGCAAAGAAATTATGTATAGAGGTAGTGCATGTTGAAGCGGGAATACGTTCGAATGACATGTCCATGCCTGAGGAAATAAATCGCATGGTTACAGATTCCATTTGCGATCATTTCTTTACCACAAGCGAAGTAGCTAATCGAAATTTGCTAAACTTCGGGATAGACCAGTCGCGTATACATTTCGTAGGAAACACGATGATAGATACATTGTTTCAAAATATGGAGAATCTTCGGCAGCCACAGTTTTGGCAACAATATCATCTTATTAGACGCAAGTATTTCGTAGTCACACTTCACCGACCATCCAATGTTGACGATTCTGACAATCTTACAAAACTATTGGATGTGATAGCAAATGAGACACATGAACATCCAATTGTATTCCCAATACACCCCAGAACCAGGAAAAATCTAAATTCAAAGTATATAAATAATTCAAAGTTTATTCTGGTTGATCCGATTGGGTATCTCGAGTTTATATATCTTGTAAGTAACTGCAAAGCTGTTATTACAGACTCGGGTGGGATAACAGAAGAAACAACTGTTCTTAATGTTCCTTGTATGACATTAAGAAATTCCACCGAAAGGCCAGAGACTGTGACAATAGGTTCGAATGAACTGATAGGGACAAATCCTGAGAATCTCAGACCTTACTTGAAATCATTACAAAGGGGCGCATGGAAAAAGTCTGCGATTCCACCTCTTTGGGATGGAAAGACGTCTGAACGCATAGTTGCAAAATTGATCAGTTTATATTCTGCAAGTGTTGACACAATTGTAACTCCATTAAATGATCTTGTTGTTTGATTTGAATTTCGGGTCAACGACATTGCTACGCGCCCTCTCGATTAACGTTCTGCATGCCAATATGCCATTAATAAATCTGATTTGACTAATGGCTATTTACCTAATTAATAAGTGGGCAATCGAAAAGTAATTACCAATGATCCAAAACAATCAAAAATCATGAATCAAAGCTTTGTACTGACGATTAAATTCATATTTGCAGGTCTGGATTTGTTGGTTTTAAACCTTATTTATTTTGTTCTTGGTTGGTATATTCTCAAAGCACCTATATCTGTGACTGAGGGCGAATATTTATATTTCGCCATATTTTTAAACGGGGAATGGCTACTATGTTGCTCATTTTATAATCTTTACAACAGCAAGTACGTCAAGCAAATTGAGAGCTTTATACTTCGGACCTTACATACGTATTCCCTATTTATTGTAATTTCGCTGGTGTATTTATACTTCAGCAGACAACTCGAAATTTCGCGAATTTTTGCCAGTGCGTTTATAGTTTGTTTCCCACTCAGCCTGCTTATAAATCGTCTGCTGTATTTGATAATATGGCTTCATTTCAGGGAAAAGGAATACTTGATTAAACGTGTGATGATTATCGGTTACAACGATATCGGAAAAAAACTTGCTACATACTTTGAACGAAGCAACACACAAATGCAGTTAATTGGTTTTTGTGAGGAGTTAAGTAATGTACACGAACTTTCAAATTACCCAATTTTAAATACCCCAGGGAATGCAATTATTGCCTCCCGTGAGCTAAAGATCACTGAAATATATTCGACTATATTGCCGGAACAGGATAAAAGAATATATGATTTGATGCATATGGCTGACCAGGCTTGCATACGATTTAAGCTTGTACCTGATTTTAGTCTTTTTGTCAACCGCCCCATGCACCTAAAATATTTATCGGGTATGCCAGTACTTTCCTCGCGTACGGAACCACTGGAAGATCTGACAAACCGGATCAAAAAAAGATTGTTTGATATTGTTTTCTCTACTTTTGTTATCATTTTTATATTAAGCTGGCTTATTCCGATTATAGCAGTGGCAATCTGGCTGGATTCAGAAGGGCCTATATTTTTTATCCAAAAAAGATCAGGCATTAATAATAAACCTTTCGGTTGTATCAAGTTGCGAAGTATGAAAGTAAACCCGGATGCGCACCGTATTCAGGCAACAAGAAATGACGACAGGTTTACACGGGTTGGAAAGTTTCTAAGAAAAACGAACCTTGATGAATTTCCTCAATTTTTCAATGTGTTCAGAGGAGAGATGAGTATTGTGGGTCCTCGACCACATATGCTGAAGCACACTGAAGAATACTCCGCTATCATTAGTAAATACATGGTAAGACAGTTTGTTAAGCCTGGTATTACCGGCTGGGCCCAGATCAATGGTTATAGGGGTGAAATTGTCGTTCCAGAAGATATGCAGGCAAGGGTTGATCATGATATCTGGTACATGGAAAACTGGAATATGTTGCTGGACCTAAAAATTATTTGTCTTACCGGTTATAATTTCTTCAAAGGCGACAAAAATGCATTTTAACAATTAAGTGATCTTACTAGTCAGTTTAGATACATACCTTTAATTAGTAATCCTTTCTCCGTCTGGCAGCAGACTGAATTAATTCTTCTGATCGTATGCGCTCCTCTCATTATTCCCCATCAATATTTACTAAAATCATTATTGAGTCTCCTTCGACTCAACCAATCACTTTCACTCACTCACAACTTCCTCCATTCCAAAAATCCGCCTTCAAAAATATCATTGGTAAAATCTGGCAACTTTGACTAGTGTTTCTTACATTGCTTTTCTTCAGGTCTGCATAAACGTAGTCGTTACTACGAAGATGATAATAGGGAGATGTAAGACTTCGTTTAAGTTAAGATAAGTCGTTTTATTCTTTTGCACACCCGACTCTCCGAATAAGTAACGATCTCGCGGTTTACTTGAAATTCTAGCCCTCCAGCGATTCCAATCAACTGCAGAATAGAGATTGTTTCATCAGGGAGTTTAAATACTGCCAACTGACTTACTTATCCTAAAACTTAATTCGGAAATTTACAAATTGCATATCGACATCCGGGGCAAGAACTATTTTTTGTTAGGAGATCAGGAAGGATAACGCGCAGGTTAAAAATTCTATTGTTCGCAAGGTTCATTCAACGGGTAAGGATATCTAATGTTATTATTGCAAATGACAAACTTCCCAAAATGATGGGAATAAGTTGCCAGGATTGGCTTGTGTTCCTAACCTTTGTCTTATTTGGCTCGGCGTATACTATGTCATTCGAGCGCAAGTAATAGTACGGTGAAGTAAAGATTTCGTTCGAGTTCAGATTCAGACGTTTTATCTCCTTATTGCCGTCTACTTCTCGTATCAAGAGGACATTTTCCCTATTTGCATAGATTGTAAGATCCCCTGCCATTCCAATCGCTTCCAGGATAGAAATTTTCTCATTTGGCACATTGACCACTGCAGGTCGTCCCACCTCACCTAAAACAGTAACTCGAAAGTTTACAAATCGTATATCAACAATAGGGTCGACAAGTAACTTTTTGTCGAGCAAGCTGTTGATTATTTGAGTTTTAAGCTCTGATTTTGTCAAACCAACAGCTTTCAGGTTACCTAAAACCGGAAACTGTATGGTGCCGTCCGGGTTAACAAGATATCCATTTGCTTCGCCACTGACAGATGTTGCACCGCCCCAAGAAACATTGTTAGTTTCTTTCGGCGTATTGAAAATCAGGCTGGCCTCCGGATTGAGGCTACTCACGTGGATGGCAATGATATCATTGTGTTGGATAACCGGCTCCAGGTCCTTCGTAGTTGCTGGGATCTTACTGTCAGTAATGTTGTTAAAATAAACAGCTTTTCGGGTGTCGACACATGATACAAAAAGAATATTACAAAGAATCACCACCGTTGCAACAGCAACCGCACTCTTGCGAATCATCGTATAAATCATTTGTGTTTTGGTTAATTTGCGTGTTAAAGTACGGAAGTTTTGAATACGCCCCATATACGTTTCACACAAAGCCAAAATTATTTTCCAACGATCAACTCCAAATAAAAAAACCCGCAAGGCTGTCACTTTATCAGCTTGCGGGTACTAACTTATTTGTTAGAAATGAATGTTAGATAATCCTGAAATTCTTTAATTGCGTGAGCTTGACGGTATTATTCTCAAATATTTCAAACTACTTTTTAAAGTCGCTGCCGATGGTGCGATCGAAACTATTTGTGAAGGCTTGCCAACACTTTCTTATCAAAAAGCATTGTCTTCACCTTTGAAAATATTATATACGGTCATGGCCATAATTTTTAAGTCAAGGTACATGGTCCAGTTTTCCATGTACCAGATGTCATGATCAACCCGAGCCTGCATATCTTCCAAACGACGGGTTTCACCGCGGAGGCCATTTACCTGCGCCCAGCCTGTAATACCGGGCTTTAAAAACTGCCTGACCATATATCGGCTGATCAAAGCTGAATAGTCCTCGGTATGTTTCAACATATGTGGACGGGGACCCACAATACTCATGTTACCTCTTAATACATTTATAAACTGGGGAAATTCATCAAGATTTGTTTTCCTCAGGAATCTACCAACGCCGGTGAGCCTGTCATCATTACGCCTTGCCTGCACCAGGTTCGATAGCGTGTTGACCTTCATGCTACGAAACTTGATACAGTTAAAAGCTTTGTTATTTAAACCCGATCTCTTTTGAACAAAAAAGATCGGTCCTCTGGATTCAAGCCAGATTGCTAACGCAATCAGCGGAATCAGCCAGCTAAGTATAAAAATGGTTGCAAACAATGAAACAGAAATATCAAACAACCTTTTCTTAATACGATTCACCAGGTCATCAAGAGGCTCTGTCCGGGCCGTCAGCACTGGCATCCCGCTCATATAATTAACATGCATTGGTTTGTTGACAAACAAACCAAAGTCGGGCACCAGTTTGAATCGTATACATGCCTGGTCGGCCTTTTGCATCAAATCATAGATACGATGATCCTGCTCAGGAAGAATTGTTGAATATATTTCGGTTATCTTAAGTTCCTGCGACATCAGCATTGCATTATTGGGTGTGCTTACAATCGGGTAACGGGATAGCTCATTTACTTTGCTATATTCCTCGCAGTACCCGATCAGTTTCATGTGCGTGTTGTTTTTTTCGAAATGTGTTGCAAGCTGTTTTCCTATGTCATTGTATCCAATGATCATAATACGTTTGATCAGATTTTCCTTGTTCCTGAAATGTAACCAGGTAAACAAATACATCAAGCGATTTATCAGAATGCATGCAGGATAGAACGAAAGAAATGCACATACAAAAATGCGGGACAACTCCATCTGGTGCGTGAAGTATAAATATATTAGCGTCACCACCAGGAAAAGGAAATATGTGTGTGCACTTTTACGCATAAAGGTCTCAAAACGATGGGTGGATGTACCCTCGTACAAACTATGGATAGCCGCGCACAAAAGCCAGGTTACATTGATTACAATCCAGAGTGTAATGTAGGCGCCATCATTGCTCAATAGATCGACATTCAGCAAATACCATTTGGTGACAAAATAAACAGTGTTTAGCATCATGATATCTAACACCATGAACACCACACGTAAAAGAAAAGCGAATTTTTGATTCATACCGGGGATTTATCAGATGGTGGATTCAGGAACAGCTTTATTTTCAAGAGCAGCTTTATTTTCAGGAGCCGCCTTGTTTTCAGGAACTGTCTTATTTGCAGAAACAGGTGCAGACTCTGCAGATTTGGTCACAATTATTGAAATAGCGGGTTTAAGAATTTCGCCACTGTTGATATCCAACATGAACTTTCTGATAACATTATCAAGTGTCAGGAATTCTTTTGCAAATTTGCGGGCATTGGTCTGTATTGATGCGTATGAATGTTGAAAGGCACTCAATATCATATCCGTAAGTGCAACCTGGTTCTCAGGTTCTACTAACAAACCCATGTCATGTCTTGCAACAATATTATACAAACTGGTTTTGCGTGCCGCGGTCACAAGTGCCAGTCCACCCACTGAAAGGATAGTGGTGAGCTTGGATGGCATTACCAGGTCGGTTGCATTTGCCTTTTGCAACACAAGGTGCAGATCTGCCATGTTCAGAAAATCATTAAAATCTTCTTTTGGTTGTAGTGGCATAAATCTGACATTGTTCAGCTTCATTCTTGTGACATGTCTGGAAAGTTTTTCCTTGTATGGACCAGATCCACAAATAATAAACTGAATGTCATGATGACGCAGCTCTTCGGCTGCATGAAGAATAGATTCGAGTCCTTGTTTCTCTCCAATAGCACCTGAATATAGAACCACCTTTTTTTCAGGCGATACACCAAACTTTTTCTTAAGGTTAAGTTTTGTATTAACCGGGAAAAAAGTTTCAGTATCAACCCAATTTGGAAAAAATATCACTGGTTTATTGCACCTGTCAATAATTTTCGTGATCATCCCTTCAGAAATGCTGCTTACATAATCTGCACGACAGAGAATGAATTTTTCGAGGTAAAACATAAAACCCAGCAACCATTTTGATTTAATCATCTTCAGTTCTTTTGCAGCATCTATCTGCAGATCCTGGATATGATAGATAAATTTGGCGCCTTTCACCCATTTGTATAGCAACCCCAGTAATCCAAGCTGGAAAGGCGGTACTACCGCAATTACAACATCATACTTTTTGGTGAAGAACAGGAAAAACACACGAATGAGGGCAGAGAAGAAAAAGGAAAAATCCGAAATAATACGCTTAAGCCCGGATGGATTTTCGGGAATATAATGCGGGCAGCGGTAGACCCGGATGCTGCTATCTCCTGTAACAAGATCTTCATTACTGTACCAATAACCTTTTTGTTGATAAGGATGTTGTCTTTTCCAATGAGGGTAGTAGGGATAACTTGTGATAACTGCACAGTCATACCCCTGTTCTGCTAACCATGCCATCATCTCACCATTGTACTTTCCAATTCCGGTTGGTTCAGGAACATAATTCCCTCCTAATAATAAAACTCTTTGTTGTGCCATAAAACTTAAAGATTTCGATTTGCGAATAAGGATGGCAGGCAATCGAATCTTTAATTAAACTGATTTGCTAATCGGGAAATGAAAAATTTGAATCAGAGCTTGGTTAACCATCAGCGCATGGAATCAATGCTGAAACAGAATTTGAGATTGTTCAGAATTTTTTGTTGTAGGATGAGGTTCGGTTGGTGGAATTCAGATCTTAAATAGGATTGGGAAATGAAATTGAATATTCACGGGTACACAGTTGAAATGATTATTCTTATTGGATAGAAGACTGAATTGATTTTTGTATAGGATAAACGATAAAGCGCCCTGGAATTTAAAAACCATTGGATTCTTGAAGGTGGAATTTCGGATATCGGGATGTTGCGGTGAAGGCAGCTAATATTAGCCGGCGATGAGCCTGAATACCGATCCAGTTTAGGAACTGGATTGGAAAAATCATTTTCCGGATCGCCGATATAGCGAATCCGGAAAATAGAAACTTTAAAGTGGGTGTGTTAAGATGTTATGGATATGGTTCTGGTAAAAATGCAGTGCAATCTGATGTTGAATTTATCGTGGTTTTTCAGTGTTAATTTAGAACTGTTTTATTTTAGAACTGTGTTAATTTAGAGCAGTGTTAATTTAGAACTGTTTTATTTAAGAACTGTGTTAATTCAGAAGCAGCTTTCGGAATAGAAAACTATTGCCTTCAACAATCATATGGTATATGCCCTTTGGTAAAGCAGACAAACCGCTGATTATATAATGACCTGTGTTCCCTGAATGAACAATGGTTTTCTGCATGGTCAGTTGTTGATTTGTATTGATCAGGCTAACGCGGTAGTTGCCGGCTGGTGTATCATTGAATTGCAGGGAAATATTGTTTCCTGAAATAGGATTAGGCGCAACTTCCAACCTGGCATATTTATCTTTAATGTTAACAACCGCGGTGTCACTATACGAGGGTTTCCCCTCCATTGTTTTATAACTGATCCTGTAGTAATTTTTGCCGGTTACTGTTTGATTATCGTTGTACAAGTTGACTGTCCGCAAATCGCCAACTGGTGTAAGAACTGAAGTAAAGGATACATTATTTGTAGATTTCTCCAACCGGTAATTGGTTCCCTGATCAGGGCTTTCAACAGAAAAGAATACTTGTGCTTTGTTGTTTTTCTCAATCGCTTTCACAATTATACGATTTCTTCTGAGCACGATACCCAGTTTGGTGTTTACAGTGATAATCTCTTTTTTAACCGATGCAAGATTACTAACCTTCCATTGATGTACACCACCATGGTGACTCTCATCACAATGATAAATGTAATAATCTTCTCCAATTTTTGTGATGCCGGCTGTGAGCGAATTTCCTGCCATTTCGGGAACAGCTTCCTGGTCCCACACCTGCTTGCCATTCACGACGTCACGTCCTGTTACCCCAAAAATTCCAATTAAAAGGCCATCGTCATTTACATGCTGCCATTTGTTGGTTTGGCTCTGTTTCCAGAATTCTCCATGATAGTTCCAGAAGATATTTTCATCTTTTACCAGAATTGGTCCACCCGGATATTCTACACCATTTCCCATATCGTATGAACCATCAGTAGGGTAGTTGCCAGTGTAAGTCTTCGCCGTTCCCTTAGCCGTTTTCCACATCCATTTATTTGTTCCAAGTTTAATTGCTCCAAGATGCCATTTCTTACTTGCCCAATCCGGATTAGCTGACCCGCCTTCATAACTTATCAATAAATCAGATGAGGTTACAGGAGCAGTGTTGGATCCCCATTCTACGGTAAAGCGATACAATGGATCTTCCAGGGTTGCCGGTGTTGAAAGCGCGAGTGTTTTTTGAGGCTTCCATGCAGGATTATTATTTCCGTCAAAACCAGTAAGGGTCCGGATATACCATATAGTACTAACGCCGGGTTTGAAATCATCTACCCATTTAAGATTACCATCCGGATATAAAGAAGTGGAAGTTTGCACAAGGATACCTGTATAGCGGATATTGCCGGATGGTGGTAACTCAACTATTTCTTTTCTCCCGGCGATATTGCTTTTTACAAAGGCATAGGTTCTGCCATTACTCAATGTGGTGGTATTTATCAGTCTTGTAAATTCATCATCTTTTGTATGATCAACACTATAAGACCAGTTTTTAACCACCTTCCAGGATGAATTGCCAGGTGCCAGTTTTTTTGAATAGTCCACTTCAAATTCAAGATAACCAGAGGTCACCCTTGAAGGCTTCGCAGGATCTACCGAACAACTTCTTGAATTAGGTATATACATGATTGATTTTGAAAATTGCCTGTCGGCATCATATCTCAATGATCTGAAATTTTCTGTGTCACCGACCCAGAATGAACCATCTTCCTGGAAAGCAATGAAAGTTTTCTTCGAACCGGAAACCTGCCCAAAAAAGAATTTGTTATAACTAACTGAAGGATCTGTTGCATAACCACCGGCTTGTCCCAGTGTCCAGACCAGGGCTCCGTTAACTGTGTTAAAGGCTTTAACCTGTTGACTATTGCCTCCGTCACAAACAGCTATAATAGTATTGTCAAATGAGATTCCGATTGCCAAAGGGTTTTGAAGATTTGTTATGGATATTCCGGCGGGTTGAATAGTTCCATCCGTAGCAACTAAATATTTTGAAACGGTTTTGCCAGCCTGAACCCATAAATTACCCGCTTTGTCAATTATAATCTGTCCGCAATCAGCAAGCGTTATCTGTCTGACCGGCTGTCCTGTTGTTTTATCAACGACATGAAGCTTATTCAGCTTGCCGTGAGCAATAAAAAGAAGGTTACCTGTTTTCTGGACAGCTAAACCGGTAATGGTGCCATTGTCATCTCTCAGTTTATCAATGATACTATTGTAAACTGAGAACCAGGTACTTTTATAACTTTCTCCTGCGCCAAAAGCTTTTTCGGTTTGACCGATGGCTTGGGTGGCAAATACATAATTCAAATTCTTTTTTGGTTCGAATGGATCACAACCAGCCCAATAAACAGATACCCCGTCCGTTGCTACAAAGCTGGTTTGTTGTCCATAAGTTTTTTTCGGTGCAGCGTTTAGACTCTTATTTGGATCATTGATGTTGAAACGCAACTGGGCATTCATAGCTTCGTTATAGTCACAGGCCGCATACATATCGTTACCACTGGCGGCCATACTGGTTATACTTTCGAAGTTGTGATATTTGGTGCTACCTGAGATGTTATCGGAATTATTGCCTATAATTCCTTCCCAGCTATATTTTACATTATTTGAAACGACTTTAATAACAACTATGCTATCGTCCACGACTAAGCCATCATCGTTTTTTTTGTCCCACATCGAAGAATGGGTCCCTTCATTATATGTCTTATTGTTCCAAAGTGTTCTTAACAATACACCATCTGTGTTATAGACTCCTGCGCTGGTCCTGGCAGTGGTATCAAGGTTGAAAGCAAATGGGATAGTATCCCGGGAAGATGAATGAGCAGACGATTCGCCTGGTAGAAAATTAAATAGTAGTACGACCACTATTAATAATAAATTATTAAGAGACTGCATAGGTTTCATAGGATGGATTGGATGCCCCCTGAGGGCTATAATGAACGCTATACAGCAGAAAAGATTATGCCATAATTCAGTGTGTGTTAGATGAAGGTTTCCCAAACGGAGAATAGTGAATTCAACAGTATAAGAATCAGTCTCTTATTAATTTGTAATAAGGGTAAAATTTAGTTAATTAGGATTATTTATTTCATACCCTTTATGCTTTTCAAGCCAGTTAAGCGTTTGCTGAATACCTTCCTTCCTGCTGTAAACGGGTTGGCCGGTTACTTCATACAAATCTTTTAATGGAAGTATATTGTCAGTTGTCATGTTTTTAAGCCTGAAGCTTGTAAGTGGAAACTTTATTTTTAGTAAGCTTAATGTATCACCTACAACTGCTGCAACCTTTAAAAGGTTATAAGGTGTTCTCCTTATTCTACCTTTTCCCATGTTCACTGAAATTTCATTTGCCCATTCCGAAATTTGAATTGGCGGATCATCACCGAGATAAAATGTTTTCTTATTTATATTGTCTGCATCCATCAGGATTCTTATCTGTGCAACAGTATTGCCAATGAAACCATAGGTTTTCCGGCATGCCTTGCCAAAATCGAAATATCGCTTACTATACACCACTTTGAAAAAATCAATATAAGGAATGTCAAACCATGGTCCCCATATAGAAGTAGGCCTGATAATCGTCCATTCGTAACTGGCATTTTTGATAGCCTTAACTATCTGTTCACCTTTAACCTTGCTCTCACCGTAAACTGTGTGGGGCTTATAACTGTCATAATCCTTGGGTATCCATCCTGGCTTACAGACATACATCGACGAAGTAAATATTACTCTTTTAAGATCCTGTAATTCTGCCGCGATCCTGATGATATTCCGGGTGCCTTCGATGTTTGGTTTGTAGTATTCAAGATCAGTGCCGTTCAGATCTGTAACAGCAGCAAGATGTATGATTATATCCGGTGCAAAAGACTTTATTGACTCAGCAAGTTTTTGATAATCCAGGATATTGATATTTTGCCAATACGAAAGATGAACATCTATTACCGGTTTTTTTGAGTCAATGTTTAATATTAAAAATTCATCATTTCGAAGACTGTCGATAAGATTTGTTCCTATAAATCCCGATCCGCCTGTAATCAATACTTTTTTCATGTTTGAATTTTTAAACTATGTGCTGGGCATTAATGATAACTGTATGTTGGACTTGCTGCGGAATACGGTCTTTTATTGGTTTTGCCGGCGTGCCAGCACAAATTTTTCCTTCCGGCATGTCTTTCAAAACACTGCTTCTGGCGGCAATAATCGAACCTTTCCCTATAGTTACACCTGGTGCTATATACACATCATTTGTGATCCAGCATTGGTCTTCGATAACAACAGGTTTTTGAAAGATGTCGAATGTGGATTTGTGGTATTCATGACCACCCGTGTTTACATAAACTTTATGGGCAAGTGCTACATGATTGCCAATGGTGATTTGTCCAAGGTTATACAACACACAATCATCGCCGATCCAGGTATTATCGCCAACAGTTAGTTTCCAGGGATAAGTCACTTTTACCGAAGGGCGGATATTTACGTTTTTACCTATTTGGGCCCCAAATAATCTTAAAAGAAAAGCCCGCCATTTGAATAATACCTGCGGAGACAAACGAAAAATTGTGTCCTGGACAATCCACCATAGCTGCACTTTTACTTTTGAGCCGCCCCTGAATGTGGCAGGCACTTTGAATGAACTAAGATCCTGGTAAATCATATTTTACTCTGTAACATTAATTATCCGGCAACTTCTGATTGCCTATCCGGCAACTTCTAGTTGCGTTGAAATAGAAAATGAACTTATCACATTGACAAGTTTTTCTGCGGTGCCGGAAGTTGAAAAATTTTGTTGGTAGGCTGTAGTGGCGATTGTCTTAAGACGAATTTTATCCCCGGCTGAAAGATCCTGATAGAAATCCATCATTTTCATGGCGCCATCATCGTCATCAGTTGATACAAAACCAACTTTTTCCTTTACTATTTCGCGCCAGATATTTACCTTGTTTGAAATCATAACCGGTTTTCCACATGCGAGCGCTTCAATGATAGCAATCCCAAAATTTTCCTGGTGACTTGGTAACATAAAAGCTTCGCAATGATAAAATGCACCCCATTTCGCAGGGCCGGTTAACATGCCAGGAAACACTATAAACTTTGACATTATGCTTTGGTCAGCTAATGACCTGATATAAGCACCATATTCGGTATCCATCCCGGGACCGGCAATCACCAACATTGGTATAGTATGAGAACCGGTAGAAACAAACGGTGAATATGTTTTTTCAAATGCCTTTAAGCTAAGATCGACTCCTTTCTTTTCATGTATCCTGCTGAGAAAAAGTAAATAAGGTTTGCTTGCTATCTCAGGGCACTTTCTGTAAAAAGCTTCCTTCATAGTGATTTCGTAAAAGGGAGGTTGGTCTACACCAAGTCCAATAACCAATTCCTTTTTTGGTTTATACATACTGAAAGTAGTCTTAGCCAGTTCTTTTTCTTCCTCGCAGGTAAATAATAATCCGTCTGCACTGTTGATCAGGTGGCGTTCGATGATGCTCCAATAGAATGAATTTCTAATTGCTTTGATTCGCCGGCCCCTGGCTTTTTGGAAATATGGATCCAGCATACCATGAGGCATTACCAGGAGTTTTAGATTTTTGCGGTTGCTTTGTTCTAAGGCTTTGCGGACAGCATATCCATAATATAACCATAATCCATGAACGATCACGACATCAAATCTTGAAATATTTTCGTTTAACCACAGGCCCAGTTTTTTATTATATGCCCAAAAACCTTTGGCCGGACCCATTTCATGAATCATAAATCCGGGTTCCTGTTGAAGAGAATGCGGTTCATCAAGGCTCAGTATTTCATTATCAACACCTGTTTCTACAAGTGACCTGACCATGGTTCGCACTGCCTGGGAAACGCCACCCATCAGTGGATCCATTTTATGTGTTATGTGTAAAATTTTCAAAACTGGATTTTTAGTTGGCTACCGGTTGGTTAGCGTTAAGAATCTGGTTGTAGATAGACTCTACCTGATTCATCATAGCCTGCGGCTCAAATCTTTTTGCATTTATTAGCCCCTTCTCAACGAGTTGTTCATATTCAGCACCGGGCATTGAAAGAATTTCTTCGAGAGCCTTTGATCCTGCCTTCGCCCACGAATCTGCCATCGCTTGCTGAGAAGGCCGCCGCGGAATAAGGATAGCTGCATCACCTGCAACTTCTGTCATTGGTGCTTCAGCCGTTGTGATAACAGGTGTGCCAGATGCCATAGCTTCAGCTATCGGCCAGCCAAATCCTTCAGCGATTGATGGAAAAAGTAAAACATCTGCACCTGGATAAGCAATACGCAATAATCTGTCGTCAACACCAATAAGTAAATGAATAGATGAACGGAACGGCGATGACTCAACTGCCATAGTCAATTCCTGGTTGGGAGCTTCTCCTATTAAGACAAGGTCTGCTGGTGTCCGGGATGTTTTACGCCATTGATCATAGATTTCTATGACACCTTTCCTGTTTTTATAGAAATGATTTCCCCCGACATGCAGGATATATCGACCGTTGATATCGAGTCTGGCTGATTTGATAAATTCCTTACGTGCATGCGCTTTCTCAACTCTTTCAAATTTTTGATTCAGGCCGTTATAGACTATATGTGATGATACGGGCGGTACCATTAAAAATCTTGACAGTTCGTCTTGTGTTTGTTTCGAGATGGAAATAAAGTGTTTTCCTTTCTGAAATCCTTTGCGGATATATTGTTGGTACTTTTTTCCTGACCAGCCTGTTTTATTTTCATTTATTTCTCCCAATGCAGAACGTTGTGCAAGGAAATCATGACAGTGAATTACATGATGTCTTTCGGAAACGAATGGCACCCATGGCCCAAGAGCATGATCGGTAAATACAAACAATGTATTTTGGGGAACTGATTTTATCCTGGATTTTATGGTGAATGGGAATAGCAGGTATTGGTCAATATAACCCATCCATTTCTTAAGCTTCCGGTTTGGTGACAATTTATAAAAAAAGCTTTTTGCCGTCCATACTTCTACGTCGTGACCCTTACCGGTCATTCCTTCAGCAAGCATTTTGGCATATCGCGGCATACTTTGATGAGCCAGGAAATCAGGATGTGCAAAAAATATAATTTTCAAATCAGCGCTTATTTATATAAGGAATTGTAATTCCCAATGGGTTCAGGCTCCTCATTTGTAGACAAAGATGCTGTCTCAGCATTCTCATCCCGCAAAGCAGCTACCAACATTCCGGCAACAATTGTGCAAAAGCCGAGAGATGTGGGCTGGGCCCAACCACCTTGAACGATCAACAAAAGTCCAAAGCTTAATAACATCCATGGCAGATAATCTCCAGCTTTTAATTTCCTTAATGCGCCGATAAAAACCTGGAATCCAAATGAAAGCCTGATTGCAATTAACAGTAAACCTAACAACGGACCGATTTCACCAATCAATCTTGGCCACTCATCTTCTGCGATAAGGAATTGCCTGTCGCCGGTAGTAAGCTGGCTGCCTACATTTGTACCAAGTCCTAGTCCATAACCAAAAAAGGGCAGATCACCGGTATTAAACACCGAACCAAACATCCCCATAAGGAACCTGTTTACAAGTGTTCCCTGTAAACCACCTTCATCTGCGCTTGCGTTCTCAAATCTTAATAAAAATGCTTCGGTTGCTGTATTTATAAATTCAACCTGTTGTAGAATTATGAGCGCGAAATAACTAACGGCCGCTGTAAATAAAAGTTTACCGAGATGCTTTGGATTTCTGACAAAAGCTATAACTGCAAATAGCAGCGAAATCATGATTTGAAAAAGCAGTCC